>JAHIRL010000008.1 GCA_018818755.1 Patescibacteria group bacterium | reverse complement strand
CTACAAATATCGTCTAGACCTCAAAGACAGATTCATCAAAGAAATCAAAGAAGATCCGGAAAATCAGATAATTATCGAAAAAATTCAATAAATGACTTGATTTTAATTTTCCCCTTCTATATATTGCATTAGCATTTTATCAAGAAAAATGGTTCAACTAAAAGACATTCAAGAAATCGCCACAAAAAAAGTTCCCAATGTAAAAGTTGGAAACACTGTTAAAGTCCATCAAAAAATTAAAGAAGGAGATAAAGAAAGAATCCAAATTTTCGAGGGATTGGTAATCGCCATCAATAGTGGACACGGAGCCGATAAAACTTTTACAGTAAGAAAGATTGTAGAAGGCATAGGTGTGGAAAAAATCTTCCCACTATATTCGCCAAATATCGCTAAAATCGAAATTACAAAGCTATCCAAGATTCGCCGTGCAAAGCTTTACTACATGCGTGAAAGAAGTGGTAAATCTGCAAGACTAAAAGCATCCTTCGTTAAGGCTGAGAAGGAAGAAGCGGAGGTCGAGAAATCCATCGAAGAATTAGCTGAGATAAAAGCAAAAGAGGAAGCAGAGAAGGCAGAATCTTCTGAAACTCCACAAGCCGAAGCGCCAGTTGAAAATCCCATAGAAGAAGAAGCGAAGGCAGAATCTCCAGAAAAGGTTGAGGAGGAGGCCCCAGCAGAAGCTCCAGCAGAAGCTCCAAAGGAAGAGGAAGCAAAATAATTACAATAAATGGCTCACCGCTTTAGCAATAAAGAATCCCTGCTTCGACGAAAGGGCTATTTTTGCATTGCCGGGATTGATGAAGTTGGCCGCGGCCCCCTAGCCGGTCCAGTTGTGTCTGCGGCAGTAATCCTAAAGCTAGGAACAAAGCTCCCTGGACTAAATGACAGCAAAAAGCTCACAAAGAAGAAAAGAGAAATTCTTTTTGAACAAATCACTCAAAAATCCCTCGATTTTGCGATTTCCTTTGTACCTCCCACAAGAATAGACAAAATAAACATCCTAAATGCCACCCTCGAAGCAAACTGCAATTGCATCAAATCTCTAAAAATAAAACCTGACTACATTGTAATAGACGGCAGGGACAAGCAGAAATTGAGGCAGAAACACGAAACCATAATCAAAGGAGATCAAAAACTAAGATGCATCGCCGCGGCCTCCATCCTAGCAAAAGTTGCCAGAGACAAACTGATGGAGCAATACCACAATGATTTTCCAGTCTACGGGTTTAACAAGCACATGGGCTACGGAACTAGACAACACGCCCAAAATATTAGAGAATTTGGACAATGCGAAATACACAGAAAAAGTTTTACACTCAAAAAATGAAAATAGCCATCATCGGAAATTACGGAGCGGGCAATATCGGAGATGAAATGATCCTTGCCGGTCTTTTGGAAATTCTGAAAAACCAACACGAGGCAATTGTATTAAGTGCAAATCCCGCAGAAACGCAAAAACAACATCAGGTAAAAGCAATTAGCCAATACCCCGGAGGAATACGCTCACTTATCAAAAATCTATTTAAAAAATCCGACAAGAAAGCGTTCAAAGACTCAAAGGCTGTGATAATCGGCGGTGGAGGGCTATTTGCCGGGCCGGAGCGCAGAGCAAACATAATTTGGGGGATTCATGCACTTATGGCACTTATCTACACTAAGCCGCTATTTATGCTGGGCCAGAGCATCGGCAGTCCCAAAAGTTTTTTGGAAAAGAAACTGATTCAATATTTATTCAAAAAAGCAAAATATATAAGTGTCAGAGACAGTGATTCCAAAAAAGAACTCGAAAAACTAGGGGTAAAAGCAGTTAACCTCCATCCCGATTTTGCCTTTTTCCAAAACCCCATGCTCAAGGCGACAAAAAAAACAAAGCAAACAATAGTTGCTCTAAGACAAAAACCGCTCAGCAAAAAAGAGAAACAGGAAATAGCCAAAAAACTCGATAAAATAGCCAAAACATCCCCTCTAAACTTCCTCCTATTCCAGCCAAACACAGACAAAGAAATAACTGCACAAATAACCAGCTTAATGCAAAACAAAAATTACAAAATAAGCCCCAGCCTAAGCATTAAACAGACACTCGAAGAAATAAACAAATCAAAATACCTTGTAGGAATGCGCCTCCACTCACTAATCTCCGCGCTAATCTGCCACACACCTTTCACAGCCATACCATACGCCAAAAAAGTCGAATCTCTCCTAAAAGACATCGCAAAAAATACCAGACCAACAAACACAGAACAGGCCAAGAAAGAAATCCTCAAGGCGCTAGACCGTATTCACTAATAAATCTCTCATTAAACTCAGCCAAACTAAAAGAATGGTTTTGGGTTCCAAGGTTTTCCAAAGCATAAACAGCTGCAATATTTCCCATCATGCAAGCTTTTTCAAGATTGTTATCATACAGAAGCCCATACAAAAAACCCGCTCTAAAAGCATCACCACAGCCCGTAGAATCCACAATATTTGAAACTTTCACAGCAGGGAAAACCTCCATCTTCCCATCAACCCAAAGCTCCACGCCATCTTTTCCCAAAGTCCGTACAACAAAACGCACCTTCATGGATAAATCCTGCAAACTAAGTCCGGTCTTATCTACAAGCAAAGAAGCCTCGTAACTATTGAGGAAAACTCCCTGAGAGCCAACAGTCATCGAAACAAGCTCATCTTTATCCAAAACCGGCAAGGCCTGCCCCGGATCAAAATAATAGGGAAAATTGTGTTTCTTAAAATACTCATAGCAATCAATCATCCGTTTAGGAACATCCGGAGAAATTATCGCACAACTAAAATCATCAAGATCAATAGAGTCAAGGTCGTAGTTGAGATCCTTATTTCCTGAGGCCGATGGGGAAAACATCGTAATTTGATTATGCTCCTTATCACTCAAAATGTAAGCCGCAGCCGTAAAATCATTCGGATCACTAACCACAAAATCCGTCGAGACTCCGGAGCCGTTAAGCCACTTTTGATATTTTGGAAAATCCATACCCACAGAACTCAATAAATATGGTTCAATAGAAAATAAAGCCAAACTATAACTAATATTGGCCGCACATCCACCATAGTGCGACTCTCTTTTATTCACCAAAAAAGAAATGCTCAAATGATCCATACCACCTTTAAAAAGATGTTTCTTAAAGTCGTCATCAAAAGACATTATGTGATCGTAGGCCGTAGACCCACTAACCAAAACTTTCATAGCAAATTTAAATTATTATCCAGATTTTTCAATCTTGTGGATTTAATCATCTGTGAAGCCTCAAACAGGCTATCAAAAGATTCACCACAATCGCCCCATTTCCCACCAATAACATCATATTCCAAATTATCTGAACCCAAATACAGATTATTAACATCCGTAATTTCCAGCTCATTGCGAGCAGATGGCTCAATCTTGGATATGTAATCAAAAACTGCTGAATCATACATATACAAGCCAAGCACAGCCAAATTTGACTCCGGCTCAGCAGGTTTCTCAACAATCTTGCTAATCTTATCGCCATCAACGCTTGCCACTCCATAAGCTTTTGGATCATCCACCTGCTTCAAGCACAAGCGTGCACCAGATTTTTGTTCCTTAAACTTAGCAATGTTCTCTGTCAAATTATCCTCAAATACATTATCCCCAAGCAGTACGACAAATTTATCATCACCCACAAAATCTTTAGCCAAAGACAAAGCCTGAGCAATTCCGCCGGCGCCTTCCTGAATTTCATAAGTAAAATTTAGGCCAAACTCACTACCTGATCCCAAAAGTTCAAGAAATGTGCCAGAATGTCCACGCCCGGAAACAATTAAAATATCCGTAATCCCAGCCTCCTTAAGCGTATAAATAGGGAAGTAGATCATTGGTTTATTGTACACGGCAATAAGATGCTTATTTAGCACCTTTGTCAGCGGATCCAGCCTCGATCCGGTCCCTCCTGCAAGTATTACTCCTTTCATACAAGGTTTATAACATAATAAAAACTAATTCGAAAGATAATCCGCCAACGCATCCTGCCAAGAACGCAAATGGGGGAGCTTTGTATTTAGTAGCACAGAAAATTGCGGACGAGCCGCCGGGGTATTAAAAGTAGACGATGCAACTGGCAACAACTCAACATCCAAAATCTTCTTAGTGAATTCGTACCTACTGCAAGATCCAGAATTAGTAAGATGATAAATACCGGATTCTTTGTCACCACTTAAAAAATTATCAACAACAGCCTTAGCTAAATCTAAGCTGTAAGTAGGGCAGGAAAACTGATCATCTACCACATTTAAAGATTTTCTGCCACGACTCAACTCAATCATCTTTTCAACAAAATTAGGCCCATTTTTCCCAAATAACCAAGAAGTCCGCACAATATAAAAATCACACAAGCTCTCCAAAATTGCCTCCTCACCAAGCAATTTACTCTGTCCATAAGCATTCACAGGGTGCGACTGGGCATCCTCGGCATAGCCCCCCTCGTCTTTTCCATCAAACACATAATCTGTACTAAAATGGATAAGTTTTGCAGAGCATCCAAGACAGGCATCGGCCATTGTAGCCACAGCATCACAGTTCAAACGCAAGGCCAAATCTGAATTAGCCTCAGCATCATCCACAGCAGTATACCCAGCACAATTAATCACAAAATCCGGCGCCGCATCCAAAATAACAGATCTTGTTTTTCCCAGATCCAACAAGTCCACATCCTCCTTATCATAAGCCAAAAGTTCATGATCCCCCAAAAGCTTCATAAACTCACTTCCCAGCATCCCATTTTTCCCAAATAATACAATTTTCATTAAGCATCAATAAATTCCTTAACCCTAGCCAAGACATCCGCATTTTTCATCATCTCCACGTCACCACCAGCCCTAAGTTTCCACTCCACACTATCCTGCTCCAAAGTTTTTTTACTCACGACCAAACGCAAGGGCATACCAAGTAAATCAGCATCCTTAAATTTAACACCAGGGCTTTCATCCCTATCATCAAACAACACCTCAACACCCGCTTTCTGCAAATCCTCATACAGTTTCGAGGCGGCCTCCATCACAGCTTCATCAGACCCCACAGAAACAATATGCACAGCATAAGGCGCCACAGACTTTGGCCAAATCATTCCATTCTCATCATTACTAGCCTCCACAATAGTTCCCACAAGGCGAGTAGTTCCAATTCCATAACAACCCATAATCACAGGCTTCTGCTTTCCATCACTATCCGTAAACTTAAAACCGAAAGCATCACTATATTTTGTTCCCAATTTAAAGATATTTCCGGCCTCAATAGCCTTGTAAGCCTTAAGCTCCTTGCCATCCTTCTTAAACCCACCTTCAACCTCAACCAGATCCACAAACTCCTTCACCACAAAATCCCTACCAACATTGACATTTATATAATCTTTCCCATACTCGTTTGCACCAGTAACAAAATTAGTCACAGCCTCCACAGATTTATCAGCAATAAACGAAATATCAATCTTATCCGACATACCCACAGGCGAAATGTAGCCCGGAGCAAGACCAATCTCCTTCAGCTTTTCAGAATCCGCGGATCTAACCCGCTTTTGCAAATAGTTCTCAAGCTTATGCTCGTTCACATTCAAATCGCCTCGAATAACAACACCAACAAGACCAACATCTTCCACTTCATAAACAACAGTCTTTAAAATCTTCCATTCCGGGACACCATGCGCCACAGCATTTGCCTTGATAGAAGCGTCCCTCTCAATATCCACAAGTTCCAAATCTTTCTCCTTCTCATCCTCGATCATCTCTCCATTTGGCTCGCCAATCGCAATCTCCATATTTTGAGCAACAGAAGAGTCATCAGAAATCAAAATAGTGTCCTCGCCAGCCTCAGTCAGTACGGAAAACTCATGAGAAATCTGATCAGTAAATGCTCCACCGGAAGCCTCAATTACATAAGCCTTAAGTCCACATCGTTCATAAACCTTCAAATATGCCTCCATAACTCTATCGTAATACTCATTGAGATCTTCCTCGCTTGTATGGAAACTATACATATCCTTCATCCCAAACTCACGCCCTCTCAAAACCCCGGATTTAGCCCTCGGCTCATTACGGAACTTAGCCTGCAATTGATAAACAGACATCGGTAAATCTTTGTAGGATAACACATGATTTTTTACTAGGGGAGTGACAGTTTCCTCATGGCTTGGCCCCAAAATAAAATCCTTACCGCCTGCTCCAGCAGTTTTAAAAAGAATATCAGTCATAGTAAGATGTCGTCCTGTTTTCTCCCAAATTTCCATTGGATGAAGAGTTGGCATCAAAATTTCCTGTCCGCCAACCGCATCCATCTCCTCACGAATAATTTGCGAAATTTTCTTAAGAACTCGCATACCCAAAGGCAGATAATTGTAGATTCCGGCAGCCAAACGCTCCACAAAGCCAGCCTGCGTCAATAGCGCCGCATTTTTACTGTCAGCATCACAAGGAACATCATATCGAGTTTTTCCTAAAAGTTTTGAATATTTCATAAGTTAAATTAGTTATCTTTCATAAGTTTTTTGGACCACTCCTCATTATCCTTATACCACTTAAATGTTTTCTCTATCCCTTCACTAAAATCCACAGAAGGGCTCCAACCGAGCTCTCTCTGCAATTTACTAGAATCAATCGCATATCTTCGATCATGCGCCAATCTATCACCAACAAAATCAATCAAACTCTCATCCTTACCCAGAAAATCCAATAAGAATTTAGTAATCTCAAGGTTTGTTCTCTCATTATTTCCACCAACATTATAAACATCACCAATTTTCCCCTTCTCCAAAATCAAATCAATAGCACTACAATGATCAATCACATAAAGCCAGTCCCTCACATTTTGCCCATCACCATATACCGGAACAGGTTTATTATCCGAAATTAAACGGAAAAAATAGGGGATTAGCTTCTCCGGAAATTGGTAAGGTCCATAATTATTACTACAACGACTGATAGTTACAGGCATTTTGTAGGTTTCAAAGTAACTGGAAACCAAAAGGTCAGCCGCCGCCTTAGAAGCTGCATATGGGCAGTTTGGCGCGATAGGGGTGTCCTCAGTAAAAAGATCAGTCGTCCCAGTCCCCAAATCCCCATAAACCTCATCCGTAGAAACCTGATGATACCTCTTAACTCCGCAATCTTTTGCGGCCTCCAAAAGATTGTGAGTCCCCACAATATTGGTCATCACAAAAATACTCGGTGCCTCAATACTCCTATCCACATGTGTCTCGGCCGCAAAATTCACAACATAATCAAAACTCTCCTCCTCAAAAAATTTCTCAATAAAATCCTTATCTGCAATATCACCTTTCACAAATCTAAACCGCTCGCTCTCCTGCAAATCACTTAAATTATCTAAATTTCCAGCATAAGTAAGCTTATCCAGCACCACAATCTCATCCTCGGGATATTTATCATGCCTATAGTGCGCATAATTGCTTCCAATAAAACCTGCACCACCAGTTACTAAAACTTTCATAATTATTTATTAGCTTCTTTTATAAATTCATCGAGATCAAAAACATAATCATCTCGATTATAGTTCAAAGATGAAACTGCCAAAAGCACAGCATCATCACTAAAATTAAAAAACTTTCGATAATAAAACCCCTCCATCACCACAGCCTCTCCGGAGCCATTCAACTCAAAATCAACCCAAGCCTTCCCATCATGAAAACTGGCTTCCATAGTTCCTTTTTCACAAATATAAATCTTTTTCTCACCTCGAACAGCATGAGCACCCCTTTCACCCTTTAGCACAGGTAAAAAATAAATTCTCTTAACTTCCCAATCAATAAAATCCTTAAGCTCAAGAGGTACCAAAACGCCTCTATCGTCAGTAAATACCTCCAACTTAATCTTTTCCAGTCTAGACATTTTTATTAGCTTACAGATCTAATGTGCTCTTCCTCCTCAAAAGCCTCCAAAATATCCCCCACCTCAAGCACAATTTCACCTTTATACTTGATTCCACAATCATTTCCGGAACCAAGCTCCTTTACCAATTCTTCACCCTTTCTCAAAGACTCAATTTCGCCAATTCCCACAACATTATCCTCATCTTCATCAGTTTTACCTCTAATAATTCTCAATTTTGCCTTAGTTTTAATTTTTCCACTTAAAATTTTGCAACCCACAACCATCTGAGTCTTCTTGTGAAAAAATATCTGTTTTACCTCAGCCCTTCCCAAAACAACCTCAATAATCTCCGGCTCAAGCAACCCACTCAAGAACTTTTTCACATCCTCCAATAAGTTATAAATTACAGTATAACTTCTAACCTCCACATTTTCCCGCTCAGCCAACTTTTTTACATTCGGAGAATCAAAACCAGCATGAAAAGCCACAACAAAACCATTACTGGCACTAGCCATCATTATATCCGAATTCGCCACCTTCCCAACACCCCCATGAATAATTTTAACAGCAACCTCATCATCCTTTATCTTCGCAATTGACTGACGGATAGCCTCCAAAGACCCCTTTGTATCAGCCTTAATAACCAATTTAAGGAGTTTATCGGATTTAACCGAAGCAATAATCTGATTGGCCGCAGACATCTTTTCATCCCTAGTTTTTTTAAAACTCTCCGCAATCTGCTCCGCTTTTATCCGTGCCGTTTTCTCATCCTTAACCACAGCCAAAATATCTCCACTTTTAGGAGTTTTACTCAAACCTGCTACTAAAACAGGAGTTGCAGGTCCTGCTGTAGCCACAGATTTACCTGTATGATCCTTCATCAGCTTAATTTTTCCATAACTATCTCCCACAATTACATTATCCTTAATCTTTAAATTTCCCGCCTTAACCAAAACAGTAGCTACAGGACCAAGATTATTATCAAGGTGAGCTTCAACAACAACACCAACCGCATCCCGCTCATAATTTGCCTTCAAATTTTCCATATCCGCTGTCAAAAGCACCATATCAAGCAATTCATCAATTCCATCGCCCTTTAAGGCTGAAATAGGCACACAAACTGTTTTTCCACCCCAATCCTCAGGCTGAAGTCCAAGCTCGGTAAGTTCCCCTTTAACTTTATCCGGATTAGCCTCCGGTTTGTCCATCTTATTTATGGCAACGATAATTGGTACGCCCGCTTCTTTGGCATGGTTGGCCGCCTCAATCGTCTGAGGTTTTACTCCGTCATCAGCTGCAACAACCAAAATGGCAATATCCGTAACCTTGGCACCACGAGCCCTCATTTCGGTAAAAGCCTCATGCCCAGGAGTATCCAGAAATGTTATAGGCTTCCCCTTTTTTACTACCTGATAAGCCGCAACATGTTGAGTGATTCCTCCAGATTCCGTAGCAATAACATTTGCCTCGCGAATCGTATCCAACAATTTAGTTTTTCCATGATCCACATGACCCATCACGCAGACAACAGGAGGCCTCTCCTTTAAAACAGCACCATCCTCCTCCTTCAAAAGTGCAGCCATATCTCCGGCCAAAAGATCATCAACAGCGGCATCAGTTCGAATCCTTTTAAGCGTAACTCCAAGCTCCTGTGCGATAATCTGAGCTGTATCAAAATCAATTTGCTGATTAATGTTGGCCAAAATTCCATTCTTCATCAACTCACCAATAACCTTGGCAATATTAATCCCGGTCTTCTCCGCAAATTCTTTAACAGTAATTGAATCATGAATCTCCACACTGTCCATATGACTAATTTGCACTTCACTTTTTTTCTTTTCATCCTTCACATCTCTGCCCGCAGTTTGCTTTCTTTGTGATTTTACAAGTTCACGATCTCGCTCCTGAGAAATAATCTCATCATAAACATCAGCAACATCATCAGACACTTCTGAGTCAGGTGAGTTGCTAAAATCATCCTCAATCAGCTCGGCAAGGTCATCCTCCAAAACGCGCGCCTTTGGAGACAGCTCAAAACCTAGCTCAAGAATCTTATCTCTCAGCTCTTTTGGAGTTAAACCCAACTTCATTGCTAAATCTCCAATTTTTACAGACATATATATTTTTAAATCGTAAGCAGTCTACGGAAAAATGAGCGCAAAGTAAAGCTTTTACAGTTCGCAAAAATTGTATAAGATAGAGATATGGAAACAACACTTTTAATCATCACCTTCGCACTCGTAGTGGCAATAGG
>JAHIRL010000081.1 GCA_018818755.1 Patescibacteria group bacterium | reverse complement strand
CTCTCAGTCTGCATCACCACATCATTCGCTCTCATCTCGGCCTTTGGAGCCATTCCCTCCTCATATTCAACAGCAAAATTATCCTGAATAGTCCTAAGTCTAAACAACATCTCCGCAACCTCCTTGCGAGTCATCCCCTCCCCCGGCTTAAAGTAGGTCGAATAATTCACATCCTCCACATGATCAAGACCAACAGCCTTCAAATTAAAAGCCTGCTTAAGATATGGGAAATACCAAGAATTTTTATCAATATCTTCAAAATATGTGTAATTATCCCCAGAATCAACTAGCTTGCCTCCGTAATACAAAGTCAAAGCAATCTTTGCCGCCTCAGCCCGATTCACACATTGTCCAGGCTTAAAACTTCCATCCGAATAACCATTTATAAGCCCCCTAGCCCTTGCAGTTTTGATATATGGCGCAAACCAGGCATCCGCTGGCACATCCTTAAAAAGTGGCGCCTCCATTGCCTTCTCATCATACTCAAATGCCTCAAAAAGCATTTTTAAAAATTCAGCCCTATTCACACAATTATCCTCACCAAAATCTCCATTGGCATAACCCTTGGCATAGCCCTTTTCAAGCATCCAATCAACAGACTCCCCATAAGTCAGTGCTTGCGTCGAAATCAATTTCGCTCTTGGCATCACATAAGCCTGCGAAACATTCACGGTGACCATTAACACCATCAAAACAGCCATCACAGCCATTTTCTTTAAAATTTGCATATTTATTAAATTAAAAATACGAGATTTAAGTCTAATACAGGCACAAAGCAAAGTCAAAGTTTCCCAACCCCCTTCAAATACCACTTTTGATCAAACAAACTCATCACAAACCAAGCTAACAAAACAACAATCACAATCATCAAAATCGAAACATCAAAACCAAGCGGCTTATAGACCGCAGCCAGATTGTGTAATCCATGGAAAATCAACACAAGCCACAACCCCTCAAAAATCACCTCAGTATGTCGATGTCTATGACTGGATTTTCGCAAATTCAAAATATGCCTGCGGGTAATGTGAAAAGTTAGTGCATGAAAAAAATCCCGCAAAATCTCAGTGGAATGCATAGCTTTTCGCTCGGCAATCGGCAACTTCTTATACTTAAAATGCATCGGATTGTAAGCAATCACAAAATAAATTCCAAACAAACCAGTTAGCAAAGTATGCAAAAACATAGTTTCCAAAGATCTAAAAATCACCAAAATAGCATCCAAATTATAATTATAAAAATAAATAGCATTTTCCACGATAGCAAAACCAAGACCCGTAGAAGCCCCATAGAGCAAGCCATCCACCATTTGATCCACCTGATCACGATAAAATTTCATCCCCAGCCTAAAAGCAAAAAATTTCACAAGCTCCTCAATCAGAACCAAAAACAACAATAACGCGATCCCATCCCCCAAATCCAACTCCAATTTCAAAAAAACATCCGTCTCAAAAAAAACCAAAATAAGACCGGCAGACAAAGCACCACAAACCATCGCCAACCCCATAGCCCAAAAGGGATCCGGCTTCTCCCTATCCCACTTTCGCCACACAAAAACCCAAAATACAGCAAACGCCATACTGGAAACACCTGCAAAAACCGCCAAATCTATATTCATTTTATTTCTTCCTTAACCGACTCAAAAACCCTGATTTCTTTATCCCCACAACCTCAGTTTCAAAGGGGCTACTATCCAAAACCTTCTTATACTCAAGCTGATAAATATGTAGGAAAGCCAAAGTTAAAGTTAAAACAAGCGGCCCGAAAATCAATCCCTGAAGGCCAAAGGCCAAAGCTCCTCCCAACATCACAATAAGCAAAGCAAAGGGATGCAAAGAAGTCTTGGAACCGATCAGGTAAGGTTTTACAAAATTATCCACATTGGCAACCAAAACCAAAGACCAAATCACCAGGAATATTCCCATCCCGATATGCCCCGAAAGAAACAAAACAACCGAGAAAGGTCCCCAGACAATTGCCGAACCCACATAAGGAACCGTACTAAGTATCGCCGCAATCGCCGACCAAAACAGCACATTCTCCGCCCCAACAATCACCAAACCAACACCAAGCAAAGCCCCCTGCGCAATCGACGACCCAAAAATCCCAAATATTATCGAATGCATCAAATTATAAAGTTTATGAAAAAGCTCTACTCGATATTTTTCAGACATCGGCAAAAGCACATGCACATAAGCAATCAGTTTGTCTCCATCCTTGATGAAGTAAAAAAGCCCAAGCAAAAACACAATCGCATGCAAAATAAAAGTAGTCAAATGCCTAAGCAAATTCGTTGTATTCTCCAACAAAAAACTGCTCACAGTCCCCACGATATCCCCCACACTGGAAACGATATCGTCCACGGAAATCGGATTCACCTCAATAATGGTTTGAACAAAATCATGCACACTCGGATACCTATCCAAAACACTCAAAAGTTCCCGATCCGAAGCTATAAACTCATTCACCCGTCCACTAACACTTATATAAGCATCGGAAGCTTGTCCCACAATAGAAAAGAAAATCAAAGACAAAGGTATCAGCACCACAACAATCACCCCCAAAAACAAAAGTCCGGCAGAAAGAAATCGCGGAATTTTAGGATGATTATCAAAATATTTCTTGACCGGATAAACCGCCGCCGCAATAACCGCGGCCATAAAAATAGTCGTCATAAAAGGCGACAAGAATCTGAACAAAGTGGCCAGAAGCAACAAAAGAACCGCCAAAAGGAAATACTTTTGAATCCCGGCAACGGTATTGCTACTTCTTTTTAAAATTTTAGGCATGAGGAGGAGTTAAAAAACACCTCTATTCTATACGATCAATGCCAAAAAATATAGAAAAACTTACCTCACCAGCCTTTTATTAAAAAGAGCCGACAATAAAGGAACCATAATGTTATATTCATCAAGCGTTTTTCCAAAAACATAATCTCTCAAAACCTTCATAACCCCCGACTTTCTCAAATATCTATGTACATTGAAAAAACTATAATCCGATTCATAATCAGCCACAATCTTCTCAACCTCAGGCAAAAGATCCTTAGGATCACACTCTTCAACCTTCTCACAAATCTCTTTAAGCAAATCGGTCGCTGTCTTCACAGGATTGTCCACCAAACAATCAGCGTCACTCCAGCATTCCATATCCTTCATATAAGCCCTCTCCATCAAGGCATTTCTAATAAAACCTCTCACAAAATCAATATCAAGATCTTTTTTATTCTCATAAGATTCAGAAGGATTCACCATACCATTCACTTTCGCCACAATCCCCAAAATAACTTCAAAAATCTCATTTTTCCCAATCTCCAGCCGACTTCGCGAAAATTCCATAGCGCCACCTTTCAATTTTTCCCGGGCTTTTTCAAACATAGATTTTATTTTAGAGACATTACAAACATCAGCCTCAAGCTTCTACATCCTCCCCCAAAAGACCTTTAACCATCCCATTAAATTCAGCCCTATCAACAGAGACACGACCAATCTCTTCATAAATACCCATTAACCGCTCCACCAACTGTTGCAAAGTCATTTGATAAAACTCCTTTTCAAGAACACAGCCACACCTCTTCAAATCCTCCTCCAATCGAGAAACCACTATAGGCAAAGGCCCAACAGAAGTAAAAGCATCTCCCGTTCCCATTTTCGCCTTAGTCAAAAAGTCATTAATCGGAACTTTAGTGAACAGATCACTAACCACCTCACCCCAATCCTTATCTTCCTGCACACCATAAGCCTGATCCTTAACAGCACAATCAAATGTAGTCAAAAATAAATTCAAAGACTCCACCAAAGATTGCTGAATCTTCCTCCCCTCCTTCCTTTTTTCCAGCTTATCCAACAGTTCCATAATCCCCGCCGCAGACACTCCTTGTTCGAGAGCCTCCCCTACAACACCTTGAAACTCATCGTTATTGTTTTGATTTTCCATGATATTTGATTACAGGAAAACTATTCTAACATTCTAAGGCAATATGTCAAACATAAACCTCTTTTAACAAGGCTGGCATACAAACTTAGACCTCTGCGAGAATCACTGATAGGCTTCTTCGTTCCTTAAATCAAAATAAAATCTCCTGGCAATATCTATATACATCCTTTTGCTAATTACCCCTTTCTTAAAAAATTCTTGAATACCTGGTTCCTTTTTTATAACACTTTCTATTTCTTCCTCTATAAATCTAACACTCTCACTATAAAACTCATCATTCTTTTTCACTTCATCCATTTTAATCTTTAGACTAAAAACAACACTATTTATTGAACTCAAAACCCTATTATCATACTCCCTATTTCTTTCCTCCTTTTTATCAGGGAACTTCAAAACCACAACATTAATTCCTGTAGAAGCTAAAATGGCCGACATGGGAATTGCCTGCTTATCTTTTTCATGTGAATATCCAATAACCACCATTGTTAAATCAACTCGTTTTCTTCTTAAATCATCAATAACAATATCCGCTTGATGCACATTCCCCAATCCCAATCTAAAATATTTGTAGTCAAAACCATCTACCGATAAAGAAACACCATCAATCTCAGGCCTCCTCAATCCCACCACTTTATCTTCTTCCAACAAAGAGCTCCACTTAGGATTAGTCAAAAAATACTGATCACTTATTTTTTCCCGGTCAAAACTTTCCAATTCCAAATAGAATTTTCCCGGCCTTGTTTTTTTCGCAACCTGAATAAAACGCTCATGAACTTTCTGAAACCACTCAATTGCTTTATTTTTCTTGTGATTAATTCTATAAATCTGTTTTGCCCTTCTATAAAGCTGATCCTCTAAATCATAATGAGCTTGTGGCGCCAAAATAATTGTAGGAGCTTTGGGATCATTTGAAAGGACAAAATACTCTATATCCGCTTCTTTTATTTTAGAACTCAACTCCAAAAGGCTCTTATATTCAGAATATTGTTTCAATTCCTTTGGTTTAACGCGCCTATCTGAAACAAAAACTTCCAAAGCTTTTTTATATTTTTTCGTTATTTCCTGAATACTTTTCCATTTTGAGACATCAATTTCTATCCGAGAACCATCCTTGGCATTTTTATTAGAAAACTCATTTAAAAAATCATCCATAATCCTTAATAGATCAACTGCTTCCTGATTTTCCAAGGCGCCATCATCATTAAAAATAGCCTCTCTTAAATTACTTAAATGTGTAAGTGTTTCCTGTTCCATATCTCCATAAGCAACATCCTGAGCAACCAAATCCGAAAAAAGGATTCTCAATTCCCTCAATCTCTCTTCCTTATTATCAAAACTTGGAGGTAATTTTTCATTATTGCCGGGAATTTCAGTCATGATTGATAGTTATTGACAATAGCTAATTATACCACAAAAACACTTTTTGTTAAAGCCCCTCCACAATCTCTAACAAACTTTTGGCATACTAAATAATTATGAATACACTTGATTGTGTATTCCCACATCCAACATCAAAACCAAAACATAATCGTCATATTCACGAAAAACAATCCGCATATCGCCTGTTACCGACATAGCTCTCCTCCCTTCCAAACTGCCTTTTAAGGGATGGTTACAAAGGACTTTGTCATGAGGATTTTTTGTAAACCTCTCAACCACATCAATAACAGACTTCTTCATCTTGGGAGAAAGTTTTTTGAACCGCTTCTCAAACTTCTTCGCATATTTAATCTCCATGGATCATAATTTTCTTAGATAAGCCAAAGCTTCTTTTTGCGACATGGCTTTAGTCACATTTTTACCCTGCTCTGCATCATGCTCCGCTTGCAAAATTTCTTCTTCTTCCGTCGGAGTCAATCCATTTTCAGTCACCAATCGAAACGGAATACCCTGATGTAAAATAATCTGATGAATATACAGTTTAACAGCGGAACTCATATCAAGCCCGATTTTATCAAGCACCTTCTTGGCTGACTTTTTTGTGGAATCCTTAATACGAATCTGAATTGTAGACATAACAAATAAATTATCAACAATTAAAGTTTATCAAAATGTAGTGCTATCGTCAACACAATGCTCTACTGGCAGGTCCAAGAGGATTTGAACCCCT
>JAHIRL010000164.1 GCA_018818755.1 Patescibacteria group bacterium | reverse complement strand
TTGTTCATGCGGAGTGGGAAAACACATCGATAGATGGATACACTTATGTAAAGCTTATATTTAATAGAGATGGAATCAAACAGCATTACATTCAATTTACACTGGATTCTTTAGAAGAGATTTTGGATTTAATTCAGACAACATGCCTAAAATTTGAGCAATTCGATGAAGAGAAATGTCAAATACTCTGCAGCTAACAAGCCAGCAGCCGTCCAGGCGGGGCAAGTGATCCAAAGCAAGCGAAAGAAAAGTAAATGAAGAAAAAACGAATACAAACTCCAAGCCAAGTAACACCCGCCCAGCGGCTGCTGGCAGGGCGTTGTAAGCGGCAATTACAAATGCAGATTTTCGGCAAATAAGAATGCAAGTAAATCTGCATCGTTAATTTCCGATTTAAAGGTAACAATATTTTAAAGAACGGTATTTTCAAAGATCGTTTTTCTGTTTTCCAGCCGGAACGATTTACCGGATAATTTCACCACTTCGCACTTAAAAAGCAACCTATCCAGGATTGCGGCGGCCAGCACTTCATCGTCAAGTACCTTCACCCACTCATCGGGACTTTTGTTTGTAGTGACGATAATAGAGGCATTCTGGTGCAGATGGTCGATGAGGTTGAACAGGGTTACTGATTGTTTGCGCTCAATGGGGAACATCATAATATCATCAATGACCAGCAGATCAGCATTGAGCAGTATCACATATTCACGGGCTGCCGATTTGGTAATATCTTTCATTTTCAGCAGATGGGTCAACTGTTCCATAGTTCTGAAGCATGCCTTATAGCCTTTGAGCAAGGCTTCGTAACAAAGGCCGGCAGCGATGAAGGATTTACCTGTTCCGGAGGGGCCCATGAGTATGATGTTAAAGTTTTGTTCGAGCCAGATACATTCTCGTAGCTGGGTTAATTGTTGCCGGGATATCCCACTAAGATGGTTCTCCTGCCACATCCCCAGGTCATGATCGGCAGGCAGTTTTGCATTACGGAGCCTCTTGGTGAGATTCTGCTGATTCCGATGCTCAATTTCTGCATTAAGTAATTCAAATGCAAAATCAAGATAACTGACTTGCTTTTGTTGAGCAGCGATGAGCAGATCATTCATGGCCCCACCTGTGCCAGTGAGTTTGAGCTGCCGTGCAAGGTTACACAGGTTTTCTGTTTTTGTTTCCATGGTTAAATGAGTATTTGTTTATAATCTGATATACTGCTGGTTTGTGGCTGGATCCGGTACTTGCTGTTTTGAAGGCGTAGAGCCTCTGTTTTCAACGTGGGAGGTTCCAAGGCTTCCTGTCTTAATGAAAGCAATACCGGTTCAAAATCAGCGGCCTTTGGCAGGTTATTTTCAAGACAGTAAGCCAGGGTTTGGTCCATTTCTTCTTTGGTATATTTTTTCCCTGCTGATGCAATCATGCCAATCTGGTCCCGGACATAGCGGGGCATCTGCTTGTGTATGTTTTCGAGGTACCCGATGGCCTTATCCTGATCGGTGAACAACTGCGTCGCCTGATTGACAAGTTCCTTTACCTTTTTGGAGTGGTCACGTTTATGGTTCGTATTTCGCACAAGCTGGCCCTTGAGCAGGGATATGGTATGCCGGGCAATTTCTTCTCCATCGTTATTGAAGATGGAAAGCTCACCATACTGCTCCCGGATAAATACTTCTGTTTTTGGTTTCTGGAATGTATCATCAGGAACCGTGTATGAACTGCCCTTAAAATGGATGACATTATCTTTTGTTACATTGTACGCTGGATTATCCCTGGCAAAAGCAAAAGGTAATTTTAACGGAAAAAGAAACACCCTCTCAAACTCCCATTCCTGAGCCGGGATTTTCAACGTGGTTGAATGTACCTTGGCATTTGCAGTGCGGCCCAGCCAATCAATCGCCTTGTCGTTTAGTACAGGCACACCATTATAACTTCGGCCCCTGAGAAAGTTGTACTTGATGTATTTTATTACGTTTTCTATTTTCCCTTTGCTCTGAGGGTCACTTTTGCGACAGAAACGCACCTTGAAAGTCCGGCTTTGACAATAGGCACGGAAAGCCTCTGTGAGGATCAGGTCGCCCTTATTTTCATCCACCAGCAGCACTTTGTCCTGATCATAAACAAGCTCTTGAGGATAGCCGTCAATGAATCTAAAAGCAGCTTCATGCGCTGCAATCGCTGTTTCAGCAGTAAATGGATGCTCATTGAAAAATACAAACTTGAAGCGTGAACGCGACAGTACCATGGCAAAGAAGTAAACCTTTTTGCGATGGCCTTCCACATCAGTCATATTATATTCACCAAAGTCAACCTGCGCCTGCTGGCCATAAGGCAGTTCCTCAACCTGGTTGTACGCTCTGGTATCAAATGTTTTCAACAAATGATGTTTGCCTCGAACATATAACACGAAGTTATAAACCGACCTGATGCTCACTTTGGGAAAAACCGGGTAATGTTCTTTCAACCAGTCGTGTACCTGTGCAGAGGATGCATCCAGGCAAAGTTCCAGTCGGCTTTTTATGAAGTTTTCATAGGGGGCGAGTTTCTTTGTCCTGGTCGATATTTTCTCTTGAAAATCGAAATACTCTTGTTCGCTCATGGCTAATAACTTTTTAACAGTTCGGGTGTCCATCACCAGGTATGAAGCAATCTGGGGCGGAGTCATTCCATTTCGGTGCTGCTTGTGTAACTCGTGGTACATAATCCATTTATGATAAAATTTTTCCATAGCTGACTGGTTTGTGGTTAGACCCCAAAAGTCAGACAATTTTATTGAGGCTTTTAATGGCAAATTGCCCATGGGCAATTTGCCATTAAACCTCCAACTTTTCTTTAAATGGAAACTAAACGAGGAAGGAAAACTTGCATTCTTATTTGCCGAATACCTACATCCTTATTTGCCGAATTCTTGCATTCTTATTTGCCGAAATCTCGCATTGTTATTTGCCGTTTACAATTTTTCAATATCAATATGGAAATTTGCTATTTATTGTGAACAATCAAACCACCATGTCGAACATTGAGGAATGGTAGGAGTGCTTTGAGTGCATGCAACATTATTTGTATTTGTATATTTAAATAAAAGTGTATGTTGCACATTAGCAGATACAATAAATGTCTGACTTTGATTATTGGGGGCAACAGTGGCAATTTTTGCTCCGTCCCAAAATACATCA
>JAHIRL010000080.1 GCA_018818755.1 Patescibacteria group bacterium | reverse complement strand
TGGAGGTTTAAGGTGCACTAAGGAAATTTTGACCATTTTTAGGTTTTTAAATATGGAGGTTTAAGGTGCGCTAGGGGTTTAAATATGAAGGTTTAAGGTGCACTAAGGACTAAATATGGAGGTTTAAGGTGCGCTATCGTTGTCTAATCCCAATGACTATGTGGCTTCCGATCCCTCTTACCCTTTTACCTTTAAAATAAAGAAGAGAAAACAAACAAAGTTTGTTTTCTTAATTTAAAAGGATTTACTTCGTTCAACTTTCTTCAGAGGGGAAACCTCAATGGTTTCCCCTCTCTCACTTCGTTCGATTCACCCCATCCAAGGGGGGAGCGAGCTCCCCCTATACCCCCTCATTCTACGAGTCCACCTTCGGTGAACTCTAAACCTAACAAAAAACAGAGTTTTTTGTTAGGTGGGTCGATCCAACAAAATTGAGCGCACTGAAAATTGGATTTCCTTTAAACGTGAAAAAACAATCCGAAAGGTTACCGGAACTACCAAGAACCAAGATAATTAGCAGATACATGGATTCTTCCATGTCCCGCTTCGTATGAAATAGTCTGTCTTGCATAACGATCAGTCTCTTTCATTTCTTTTGTTATAGATTTCTTGAAATCAATTCTTTCTTGTTTGGTCATTGTACATGGGGCTTTCCATCCCGTTATTTTTTCGTATCGTTCTTGAAAATGGTGATGTCTCAAGCCATGGCATGTGCCAACTCCTTCTTTCGTCATTCCGACAGATTTATAGGTATATTCTGCATGGTTTTTCCATGTGATATATTTTTCAGCCCTTGGCATTAGGGAGTCTCTCCCCGTTTCTTTGCAGAATTTTTTAATTTCGTCTAACAGGTTTCTTTGCTCATTCGTTAATACGGGGGTGAAGCGATCTCTCCCGTTTTTTGGTCCGTAGTCAATGAATATTTTGTCGCCAGTAGGGACCGGAGGGCAAGTTTTTCCCTTTTTTTCAATTCTGCTAATAATTGCATTGACATCTTGCACTCCTCGCAAATCGTTCTCTTTAACCTGAAATTTGGCAGCCTCCTCGAATCTCATTCCGAAGTGATACATAAGTCCAACGTGTAGCTGTTTGTCCTTAGGGAGCGATGTAAGTAGCTCATTTGAGGGGGTCCAAGATTTGTCCGAATTATAATCAATCTTTCGATCATCGATACCAAATGCGCTATTTTCTTTCGGCAATTCAATTTTAGCTCCATTCGCGACACATCGGATAGCAGACATGCGGTTTTTCATGGAGCCAATGGAAATGTTTTGACTTTTCCATCGATCAACTAACCGTTGGATGTGTCGTTCTTGAAGATTCTTGATTTTCAGACCTTTGAACATCTTTCCGAGTTGTTTAAATTCTGCCTTTACAATTTGTCTACGACTTCTTTCAACGTTGAAAGATCGCGCTTTTCCTGTTTTTATCGCTTCCGTGGCTTGCGCCTGAAGTGACATCGGACCTCTTAATTTACTCATAACTTTACTTCGAATCAAAAACTTTGTTGTGTCATACGTCAATCAACGTTTGTGCAGTTTCCGACTAAATAGTCACTTGCTCCTAAGAGCGTGAAACCTGTTATCTGACCAGGGAGCACCAAAGGGGGAATGACTTCCTTTTAGCTCGGCATTTTTTTATATCTGTGATAGTGCCACTTATCACAGTTTAAGTTCTAAAGCACTTTCCAATAGTGCGTATAATTAATATTCAACATACTTGCTTTACTGTATGTTGAATGATGCACACTAAAAAGTGCAAAAGAATGATCTATAATATAGACTTTACTAATAAATCTTTTATCCCCTCAAAGTAAGCCAGTCAGAACGATTTTGAATTTAATCGAGAGATGGGCGTGACTGTCGCTTTCGTGCAAAAGTTAAACTAAACCTCGGCAAGACCTCAAATATCGTGAACCTGTGAAAATTTTAAAACAGGATTTTAATAATAGCTTGTAATTGAGGTAACGCAAGACAAAAGTAAAGCAAAAATAGTATCAACTGGGGATATCTCCTCATTCATGTGGTCAGCAAGAATGGTAGAGCTCAACATCCGAAATAAGGCCACAACAACCCTCATCTTCGACTTTCGCCAAACCAGTTATAAATAATTTTCAAAGAGCACCGTTTTCCGAGGAAAACAGTCGAGCATCTCAAAAATGAGATGTCAAAATGGCTATGTATTGGATTCTCGATTCACTTATCTGAGCAAACGAGCTTGAAAAGAACCCATACAATAAAATAGCTCATTCCGCAACAGCCTAAAAATCAAGACTGCCGCTGATATCTCCACAAAACCACCATCGTTTTGTTCTCGATCTACCAAAGGAGCCGTGTTTTTTTGCATTCTAAAAAAAAGAGATAGAGCTAAGAGTCTCTTGATTTGTCGAACACTCACGTAAAACATGTGAACATGCTAGTGAGTTTTTTGTTTTTGCAAGAATAAAAAATTAGTCACTTTAGTAATGTTAAAAAAAAGGTTCTATAACCAAATAAAACAATTTTGATAAAATTATATGCTGAAATTTTTGGCGAAAATAACATGACTGTTTTTGTAAATATGCCCATCACTTAGTAGCTACGCAACTAAGTGATGGGCATACCCTCTCTCTTTTCGAAAAAATCTGATACCCAAACCATCATTGTGGCTTCGCCCCAAACCCCACTTAGGGGATTTCATCCCCTAAGAACCCTGACCAACTTTCAGTTGGATCGACCAGCGACTCGCTGGACCTTTTCTCGCTTCGCTCGTTCCTATCCCAATATTTTCCCATTTTAAAGGAATTGGCGGCTTGCCGCCAAAAGCCTTCGCAGAATCGACCCCAAGTAAATCAGC
>JAHIRL010000079.1 GCA_018818755.1 Patescibacteria group bacterium | reverse complement strand
TCGGATAGGATTGTCCAAAGAGCCTGAACTCTCAATCATATGGAAAAATTTCGTAAAATTTGCATAGGTTGTTTCCAGAACCATACTAAAAGGCAAAACTCCATATGTTCCCTCTATTTCCATGGTGTCTGCAGATTCATAACTCAAATTGATTATTTTAAATGGATTCGCTTTTGTATTCAATTCTTCCTCAAAAGAATCCATTTGCCTCGTAAGTTCTTTGTAATGATCATCAGTAGGGAAGATCTCCGTAAGCTTATTTTCAATATCTTCACTCAAGTTATCAAAATCATCTTTGTTTTGAGAATAGATCTCTTTTTCATAAGCGGTTTGCTCTTTTATCAAAGTCAAAGTTTCAGTGTTTTCTGCGATTGCCGTCTTGATTTTAGAATAATCAAGATACTGTACCACCCCATAAACAACAACAATCACAAAAAGCAAAACACAAATCACTCCATAAACTTTAATCTGCAAAGCTTGTCTTTTTTCCAACAGTTTGTAGGATATTTTTTCCATTACAGGGGATTAGGTTTAGTAGTATCTTCTTCCTCTTCCAGCAATACATAATCTTTTAGATTCAAGGACAACTTCACACTGGATTTGTATCCTTCCTCAAGAGAACCGGACTTACTGAAGGATCTCATCTCCGCATCACCAAAGAATCCTGAAGAATTTAACTCTTCAATCAGATTGGTAATCATTGTGAAATTCGTTGTATCATAACGCTTAATCTCTCCGGAAATTATCAAACTTTTAGTCTCAGTATCAAATATGTAACTTAAATATTTAATTCCACCGAACTCATCAAATACATCATTTTTATAGTTATTATCGACAACTGCAGTCCTTACATCAATCTCATCAATAATGTCCGACCACTTTATTCGATTCTCTTTAATCTGTTGTATTGTGCTTAATGCATTTACCACCTGCAAATTTACATCTTTCACGAGAACATAGACTTCACGATTAGAAAGCGTGTCCACATCTTTATCCGCATCATAGGCAAAATTTGTTTGTAACAAGATATCTCGTAGGGTCTTATTATTTACCAGATGAATTGAACTGGAATAATTCAAATATTCTCTAAAAGCCGCTCGATCACTAGTATCGGCCAATTTTTCAGCTTGTTCCTTGAGTTTATCTATCAGCATCTGATTAAACTGCGCCTGATATTTTGAATCCGGATTTTCCTTATCCTCAAAAATCTCGTCAAGCTCGGTATAGTTCACATAAGCATTATGAATCAATTTATCCTTCGCCCCGTTAAAAGCAATCGCCAACCGTTTCTTTAGTTCCGGCAAAATATCTTTGGCATTTTTCTTGTCGACCTTCGAAGCGGTTTGACTATTGGCAACCTCATAATTATGAATGTAAATATCGCCGTAATAACTGAAAGCATCCAAATAGGCCTTGGCCAAAATGTAGCGGTAAAAATTTAGCTGAGTTTTAAAATGCAAAATTTCCTGATTTGTCGAACTCAACTGCTTAGAAGCATTCGGCAATCTCAAATTTACGGAATTCAAAAAATCAAAAGTATTTGCCACCTGAGACTTAAAAAACACAAAAACACCAATTCCCAAAATCAAAAAGACAACAGTTAAAACTTTTAAAACCAAAAGCAATAAACTTGGTTCCGGCTCAACCTCCTCAAGAAGATCCTCATCAATTTGGGGTGCTTCATCCAAAACCTGCTCATCTTCGGTTTTTTCCCCGGCAGCAATGATATTATCCAATAATTGAGACTCCTTTTCATCCTGCTGTTTTTGATCTAAAGGATTTGCAGAAGCAGGCTCATCTGGAGCCTGAAGCTTTGGGTCCTTTGGGTCTTCCATTTCTGGCATTTGTTTTTATTTTTATATTCCCTATATTTTAACAGAAAAACACGCTTTGGTAAAGGGTAAAGTGGGGATTTATAGGGATGGAATGCGCTCATGCAAAATCCCCGGGGATTTTTAGCTCAAAATCAGCACCAAAAAGCCATTCCATAAAAAAGACCCCTCCCTGCGAACAGAGAAAGGTCTTTAAATTGGGGGTAAATCAGACTATTGAAGTTCAACAGTAGCTCCTGTTTCTTCAATCTTTTTCTTAAGCTCTTCAGCTTCAGCTTTATCAACACCTTCTTTAACTGCTTTTGGTGCGCTATCAACAAGATCCTTAGCTTCTTTAAGTCCAAGACCTGTAATCTCTCTAACAACCTTAATAACAGCGATTTTTTGTCCTCCTGCAGAAGCAAGAATCACATTTTTCTTACCATCACCGGCAGCTTCATCATCACCACCACCTGCAGGTGCAGCAGCTCCGGCCATCATCATTGGAGCAGCAGCAGTTACGCCAAACTCTTCTTCAAGAGCTTTTACTAGATTTGCAAGATCCATAACAGGAAGTTTCTTTACCAAATCCATGATTTTTTCAGCATCTTTGCTGAGTTCAACTGAAGGAGCAGCCTTTTCCTCCTTAGCTTCAGCCTTTGGAGCTTCAGCTTTTGGGGCTTCTTCCTTTGGAGTTTCTTCAGTCTTTGTTTCTTCGTCTGCCATATTTTTTTGGGTTATAAATATAATTGGCTATTTAAGCGGATTGTTCTTGTTTTTCTTTAATAGCATTAAGAACACGAACAAATCCGGAAACAGTATTGTTTAGTACACCATGGAAACCTGAGATAGGTGAGTTGAGCAACATAACAAGCTTTCCAAGTAGTTCCTCTTTTCCTGGCATTATTGCAAGTTGAGCAGTTTCGGCAACAGAAAGGATTTTTCCCTCAAACAAAGCTCCTCTAAGCTTGATGTTTGGGTGTTTCTTTGCGTAGGCATGCAATAGTTTAGCCGCTGAGATCTCATCTTCCATACCAAAAGCTACACCAACCGGCCCTTCAAGTACCTCTGACGGAATATCCTCGAATCCAAGCTCTTTTGCAGCGAGTTTAATTAGAGTTTTCTTGGCAACTTTATACTTTACACCTTTTGCTCTCATTTGAGCCCTAAGCTCCGCAAGCTCCTTAACTGAAAGACCTCGATAGTCAGCAAAAACAACAGCTTTAGCAGACTGCATCTCGTTTTTGAGAGCATCCAATATCTCGGTTTTTTGTGATTTTGTTAATGGCATTTTACTTTTGTGTTAAAAAAAATCTCGATGGACGTCATAGACCTTAAATCGAGATAAAATTTTTGGCTTTCCTCTCACGCTAACACGCAAGGGGCCGAATTTTCTTTAGTCTCGGCGGGTCTTAAATTTGTGCCCGCTGTCTATGACATGCGTAAACTAACGGATTGACAAAGGAATGTCAAACTAATT
>JAHIRL010000078.1 GCA_018818755.1 Patescibacteria group bacterium | reverse complement strand
GGTTAGTAGTCAGATTGATTCACGGACGATTATTGATGGTGGTGGTGCTGAGGATTTGTTGGGTAGAGGTGATATGTTGTACTTGCCGCCGGGAATGAATAAGCCTGTGAGGATTCAGGGCGTGATGGTGACAACTGAGGAGATTGAGAGAGTAACCAATAGGGTGAAGCTTACTATTGAGCCGGAATATGATGAGAGTATTACTGCACCGGAAACTGCTTCGAAAAGTTTGAATGGAGTGCCGGACAGCAAGATTTCCGCTGCTGCGGGAAATGCTGAGGATGCCCTGTATGAGGCGGCTTTGGAGCTTGTGCGGGAAACTAGAAAGGCTTCTGCGTCATTATTACAAAGGCGTTTGAAAGTGGGATATGCGCGAGCCGCTCGGCTTGTTGATTTGATGGAAGAAAACGGTGTTGTGGGTCCGGCGGATGGGGCAAAACCGAGGAAGATTTTGGTGGATTAGAATTGGGTTTTTTCAATAATTTTGGTGGAGTGTTAGCCATTTTAGTTGTTGACAAATTTCTAGTGTCGTGTATAATTTGAGGCTTCTTGGGTTTGAATCTTTTTAAGATTACAGGCTTGAGAGCATGTTGCTTTGACAATTCGTACTAGTTATACCAACCACTAGGTGGGTGGTATGAAAGGAGAAATGAAATGGGTACTTTTTTTTGGTTTGTGACTGTGGTTATAGGGGGTCTTGCCCTTGGTTGGACCATGACGGCTTGGCTTGTTCCACGGCCTTATGGTCCATGGATACGAGGATGGACGGTGGTATTGCTCCTTTTCATAATGTTTTGGTCTCCCTTATGTAGAGAAGTGGATCGAAACATTTCTCGTGAGGTCGTTATCTCGGCCTCGCAGCAAGTCCTATTTGTCCGACAACCGTCGGGCATTGTAGTGGGCGTGGGGAGGCTCTTTCAGGGGAACCTGGAAGAAGGTGAGACGATTGAGGTTCTGGGGGATTCGGTCTCTGATTTTGAGATTGGGGGGAGAACCCCGATATTCAGAGAGAGGGCGGATGTAGTAGTGACCGTGGCCTCAAGTGGTGGGGGCGGACTAGTCCAGGACTACCATTACCTTTGGGGGGTCGTTCCCAAAAAGGGTAGTCGTAGTCGAGAGCAAATTTTGGTTGTCTCTGTCCCTGCTCAATAGTTAATCGGCTCTGGTCGAAGGGGGTGTCATATATGACACCCCTTGAAGATTGGAGTTAAAACTAGTACGAATTGTTATAACTTTTTGTTAGAGCTCCAAGGCACTTTGGAGGTAGCTCATCATTACGAAGTAGATAACAAGGATTGCAATGACTGTGGCAATTAGGCTGTAGCTTATTAGGCGAAGGTTTGATTTTGGTTTGGTGTAGATTGTTCCGGCTATTCCAACTCCAAGGCTGAGGACGAAGCCGAGGTAGATGCCGTTTTTTCCCAGTAGTTGCATGGGGATTACGAAAAGTAGACTTGCCAGGAAAATTCCAAAGAGGATGTTGGAGATTTTGAGGAGAAAGCGATCGAGCCAGCTTCTTTTGTTGGTGATTTTGATTTGCATTTAGGAAGTGAAGTAGGTGACTGCGTTCTTGAACAATTTTAGACCATCTCCTTCTTGTTGTAAATCTTTGCCTTCGCGCAGAAGTTTTTGTCTTTTGAGAGTCCAGCCACATTCGTTAGTGGCGCAGTGGAAGCGTTCGGGGTGGGGCATCATGCCGAGAATGCGACCTGATGGGTCGCAAATTGCGGCGACATCTTGGAGTGAGCCGTTGGGGTTATGTGGGAATTCACCGTTCGCGGGGGAGCCGTCTTCTTTTGTGTAGCGGAAAGCTATTTGATCATTGGCTTCGATTTGTTTGAGGGTTTCTTCGTCAGTGTAAAAATTTCCTTCACCATGGGCGATTGGAATGTGCAGAGAATCTATATTGCGAGTCCAGATGCATTTGTCGGAAGATGTTTTTACATGGATCCAGCGGCATTCGTAGCGGGCCTGGGCGTTGTGCATTAGGGCAACGCGGCGTTCTCCATAGGCGTTGTTTATGGCAGGAACCAATCCGAGATTTGCCAGCATTTGGAAGCCGTTGCAGATCCCTATTATTAGTTTGTCCTCCTGGGCGAAGCGTAATAGTTCATCATTGATGTTGTTTTTTATTTTATTGGCGATGGCGTTGCCAGATCCGGTGTCATCTCCATAAGAAAATCCTCCGGGGAAAGCCAATATTTGAAAATCATTCAGACAAGCTGGATTTTTGATAATGTCGCCTAGGTGCATTATTTTAGCTTCTGCTCCCTGGGAATCAAAAACTTGTGCGGTTTCTTCTTCGCAATTTATTCCGTAGCCGGTGATTATTAGTGCTTTGGGTTTCATTACCAATTTTTAAATGTTTTTTTGTAGTGTTCGCTGAGATTTTGAACTGTTGTTTTGATAAGTCCCTTGATTTCGAAGTTCGGTTCTTCTGTTGTTTCTCCAATTTGGGCGAAAGGAACATTTCTAAATGTACTTTCGAATCGACCTTTTTGGTCTGCGGCGATTGTGACAATGAATCGTGATTGGGTTTCTGAGAAGAGCAGGTGGTCTTGGCGAGAAACTTCTTTTTGGATGATTGCCGATGGATCGATCTTCATTCCCAATTGTCCGGCAATGGCTTTTTTGGCTAACGCCGGAGCTAATCCGCCATAGGTTGGACTTATTGCTGAGGCTATTAAACTTAAATCTATTGCCTGCATCATTGCTCTGTATGTTTTTATGGCCATCTCGGTATTTACTTTTGGCACGGAGTTTCCGATTTCTTCTCCCATCATGTTGTAATATTCTCCGGCTCCGAGTTCTGGATAGGTTTCACCGATTACATAAATTAAATCTCCGGGAAATTTTGCATCCAGGGAAATGGCCTTGTGAACATTTGGCATTACACTTAGGGATGAAATTAAGAGAGTTGGGGGGACGGAAATTTTTGTGGGTTTTCCGCCTTTATCGAATCCGCTGAAGTCGTTGAACATTGAATCTTTTCCGGAAATGTATGGGGTGCCGTAGGCGGTTGCGTAGTCATAACAGGCCTGGGCGGCGGCTTTAAGCTGGCCGAGGCGCTCCTCATCATTACTGGAACACCAGCAGAAATTGTCCATTAAAGACATGTGATCCAGGTTTCCTCCTGCGGCGATGTTGTTGCGGATGGCTGTATCTATACTACAGGCGGCCATGTGGTAGGTGTCGATGTCGGAATATGTGGGATAGAGGCCTTGTGAGCAGACTACTCCTTTGTTTGAACTGAATAATGGTTTTGTGACTGAGGCTTCGCCGTTTACTTCTCCTTTTCCTTGCAGAGGGCCGATGGTTTCGCCGCCTTGGACATTGTGGTCGTATTGGCGGGAAATGAAGGCAAAGCTGGAAAGATTCGGGCGCTCCATCATGCGGTGGAGAGTTTCTGTAAGATCTTTAGGTTCTGCGAAGTTTGGTTCGGGGTTGTTTGGGCGGGTATAAGTTGTTTTCAATTCTTTTCTTGGGAGTCCATCATGCAAAAAATTCATTTCCATATCCATAATTTTTTCTCCTTTTAATTCCACAACACAACGACCACTGTCGTTAAATTCTCCAATATCTGTGGCTTCCACTCCACGCGATTCCATCAATTCCATAAATTCTGTGACTTTTTCCGGAGGAACTGCGAGGGTCATTCTTTCCTGGGATTCGGAAATCCAGATTTTCCAGGGATCGAGGTTTGGATATTTTAGGGGAACTTGGTCTAGGTTTACTAGGCATCCGCCGCATTCTTTGGCCATTTCTGCGACTGAGCAAGAAAGGCCGCCGGCTCCGTTATCGGTGATTGAATTGTAAAGGTTGCGGTCCCGAGCTTCTTTTATGATTGCATCTGAAAGTTTCTTTTGGGTGATAGGGTCGCCAATTTGGACGGCTGTGGCAGGGGAGCCTTGGCTTAGGGCTTCGGATGAGAAGGTGGCGCCGTGGATTCCGTCTTGGCCAACTCTTCCGCCGACCATTATTACCCGGTCTCCTTTTTTGGCTTGTTTTTCGCAGGAATCCTTGCCGTTGAGGGTGCGGGGAATTAAGCCGACTGTGCCTACGAAAATGAGTGGTTTACCTTTGTATCTGTCGTTGAAATATAAAAATCCTTGAGGTGTGGGGATTCCGCTTTGGTTTCCGCCGGAATTTACACCGCCGATTACTCCTTGTAGGATGCGTTTTGGGGAAAGTGCGCGGTTTGTGAGGGCTTTATCTCTGTATATTGCTTCTTCGTCCTGTGGATTACCCACGCAAAATCCGTATTTGTTGATGACTGGTTTTGCGCCTTTTCCAAATCCGATTGTGTCTCGGTTTACGCCCACGATTCCTGTTATTGCTCCACCAAATGGATCTAAGGCGCTGGGGCTGTTGTGGGTTTCGGCCTTGTCGGTTACGATCCAGTTTTCGTCAAAAACTATCCCTCCGGAGTTGTCCTTGAAAACTGAAACGCAGAAATCGTCTTGGCCTTTTTGTTTGCGGATGCCTTGGGTAGCTTTTTTGATGAAGCCTTTGTAGAGGCCTTCCTCGTTGTCGTCGATTTTTGCGGCAAAGATTGTGTGTTTGCAGTGTTCGCTCCAGGTTTGGGCTAAGGATTCCAGTTCGATGTCTGTGGGGTTGCGTCCTTCTTTTTCGTAGTATTTTTTGATGGTGTCGAGAGATTCTTTGTCTAGGGCTAGGGGCCCGCGGCGTGTTCCGTCTTCATCCAAGATGCCTTCTTTCCCGAGTTTTAGCAGTTCTTCTTCGGAGATGTTTAGGTTTACTTCATCGGCTTTTTGGTGAGCTGTGAGATGTACTTTTGGCACCACGATGTCCATTCCTTTGTCTGTTTCGAATTGTCTTGCGGATTTTATATGGATTCTTTGAATTAGTTTGTTAGCGAGGGCGTTGCCGATTTCTTTGGCTTGATCTTCTGTGATTTTGCCATCTAGGAAAATTAGTGTGGAAGTGTGCACAGATTCTTCTTCTGTGAATTTCGTTTTAAAGAGGTCTTCGATACTTTCTCTTGCTGTTGTGGCTATGTTGTCTGTAACTCCTGGAAGGAAGCCGATTTCTAGGGCGAAACTGAAGTTTTCGGATTGGATTGGGGAGTCTATAGCGAATTTTTGGATCACTGGATTTGTAAAAATTTCAGCGATTTTTTTTAGTTGTGGATCGGTGAAATCTTTATTGATTGTATAAACCTCAATTACTTTTGCGCTTTGTACGGGGAAGTTCTCGCGTTTTAGTCTTTCGGTTAAAACTTGCGACTTGGTATCATTTACTTCTGTGATGATCTCAATTCGGTGTGCCATAATTAAAATTGGTGCCCGGGGATAATTTAGCATTTTTTTAATTTTTCCCGCAACATTTCTTGTATTTTTTCCCACTTCCGCATGGGCAAGGGTCGTTTCGTCCGGTTTTGTCTTCTGTGGAGTGGTTCGGTTCGTCTATGCTGGTAGCGCTGTATGTGACTGACCTGGGGCTTTCGTCGTCGGCTTTGATGATGATGGGATTACTGTTGTCTTCTTCTTCATTTTGTTGTGGCTGGGGGATTATGCGCTCGAGATCGATTTTAAAAATGTTGTTTACGGTGTTGTTTTGGATTAGGGCTAGCATCTCGTTGAATTTTTCAAATCCCTGGGATTTGTATTCGACTAGGGGGTCTTTTTGGGCGTAGCCGCTGAAGGCCACATCTTCGCGCAGGCGAGTCATTTCATCGATGTGTTCCATCCAGAGGGTGTCTGTGGTGCGGAGGAGAACAGCTTTCTCTATCTCTTGCATTATGTGGGCTTCCGGAAGCATTTTGGATCTCTCTTTGTAGCCATCTAGTAAATATTTTTGGGCTTTTTCGATTAGTTCTTCCTGTTTTTCTATTTCTTCGATGTTGCCGAATTTGTTTTCATTGTGATAAATGGCGTTGATGGCTTCTTCCACTTCCTTGTAATCCCACTCTTTTGGCAAACGGGCATCTGTGTGGTTGCGGACAATGCCTTCTGCCAGCGATTTGATCATATCTTTAATGTCTTCTGTGAGAACATCTTTTGTGAGATATTTTTTGCGGCGGCTGTAGATCACTTCTCGGTGGATGTTCATCACATCATCATATTGAACCAGATGTTTTCTGATATCGAAGTTGCGACCTTCCACTTTCTTCTGAGCATTTTCGATGGATCGGGAAATCATGCCATTCTCAATTGGCATGTCCTCGGGTACTTTGAGCATATCCATCATGCCTTTCATTCGGTCTCCTCCAAATAGGCGCATAAGTTCGTCCTCCATTGAAACAAAAAATTGACTGGCCCCTGGATCACCTTGCCTTCCACTTCGACCTCTAAGCTGATTGTCGATTCTGCGGGCTTCATGCCTTTCCGATCCCAGCACAAATAGTCCGCCAAGGGCTTTTACTTCTTCTTCAAGTTTAATGTCCGTTCCACGCCCAGCCATGTTTGTGGCAATGGTTACTGCTCCTTTTTGTCCGGCGTTAGCGACAATTTCGGCTTCTTGTTGATGATGTTTGGCGTTTAGGACTTTGTGGGGAACACCTTCGGCTTTTAGAAGTCTGCTGAGAGTTTCGGATTTTTCTACGGAAATGGTTCCAAGTAAGACTGGTTGACCTTTTTCGTGTAGTTCTTTGACTTTACGGGCTATTGCGATAAATTTTCCTTTTTGAGTTTTGTAGATGGAATCGTTCATGTCGTCACGGGAAATTGGCTTGTTGGTTGGGATTACGACTGTGTCTAGTCCGTAGATTTGATAAAATTCTTCAGCTTCGGTGAGGGCTGTTCCTGTCATTCCTGCTAGTTTGTCGAACATTCGGAAGTAGTTTTGGAAGGTTACTGTGGCTAGGGTGCGGGATTCTCTCTTAACTTCTACGGCTTCTTTGGCCTCGATGGCCTGGTGAAGTCCTTGTGAATAGCGGCGACCCGGCATCATGCGGCCTGTAAATTCGTCGATGATAATTACTTCGCCATCTTTTACCATGTAGTCTACATCGGCCTTGTAGCAGGCGTGGGCGCGTAGGGCTTGCTCGATGTGATGTACTTCGGCAAAACCTTTGTCGGTGTAAATGTTTTCAACACCAAGCAATTTTTCCATTTTGGCTATACCTTCTTCAGTTAGGGTTGTTGTTTTGGATTTTTCGTCGATATCATAGTCTATACCTTCTTTTAGCTGGGGAATTAGGGCGGAATAGTGTTTGTATTTTTCGGTTGATTCTCCGGCTGGTGCGGAGATGATCAGAGGAGTTCTGGCTTCATCAATCAAAATAGAATCCACCTCATCCACAATCGCATAATGAAGGTTTCTTTGAACGATGCGCTCTTTGTTGTTTTCCATGTTGTCGCGCAAATAATCAAAACCAAATTCGTTGTTTGTGCCATAAGTAATATCGCAATTGTAGGCTTGTTTTTTCTCTTCGTAACTCATTCCATGCACGGAAACGCCAACAGAAAGTCCCAGATAGTTGTAAAGTCCGCCCATCCACTCGGCATCACGGTGGGCTAGGTAATCGTTTACGGTAACTACAAAAACTCCTTTTTCGGTGAGGGCGTTTAGATAAACTGCGAGGGTGCAGACTAGGGTTTTTCCTTCACCGGTTTTCATTTCGGAGATGTTGCCTTGATGTAGGACGATTCCGCCGATCAGCTGAACATCATAAGGGATCATTTCCCATTTTACTTCCTGATCTCTTACGCTCCAGCTGCTGCCCATAAGTTGGCGGCAGGCTGTTTTTACGAGGGCAAAGGCTTCGGGGAGTAGGTCGTCTACGGTTTCGCCGTTTTTTAGGCGGTCTTTGAATTCGGAGGTTTTAGCAAGAACATCGTTCTGATCTTTGATGCTTTCTTGATATTGAGTTTCGATTTCTTTGATTTTATCTACAAGTGGCTGGATTTTTTTAATTACTTTCTCATGGGGATCGCCCATGAATTTATTTATGATTGATCTGAGCATAGTTTAGGTTGTTTTGCTAATATTTGACGCATTGCATTTTAGCATTGAAAGGGTTGAGGTGTAGGGAAAGGGGATTGACAATTTTATTCATCATGCCCTTTTATCACTACTGCAAAGGTTTTTAAGATTATTTTGATATCCAGCCAGATTGACCAGTTTTCAATGTAGTAGCGGTCCAGTTTTACTTCGTCATCGAAGCTGAGGTTGGAACGGCCACTTGTTTGGGGAATGCCGGTGATTCCAGGTTTTATTGTGAGGACGAATTTTTGGTGATTGCGATATTGTTTTACTTCTTCGGGGAGGTGTGGGCGAGGGCCGACCAGGCTTAGTTTTCCGGTGAAAACACTCCAAAGTTGGGGAAGTTCATCGATTGAGTATTTGCGGATGAAGCGGCCAACGCGGGTTACGCGGGGGTCTTGTTTGATTTTTACGAGTGGTCCCTCTGTGCGGGTGTTGTCTTTGGCTAATTCGTTGTAGCGCAGGCTGTCGGTGTTGGGGTGCATTGAACGGAATTTGTAGAATTTGAAGAGTTTGCCGTATTGCCCCACTCTGCGTACGGATTTGCCGTTATCGAGTTTTGTGAACAGTATTGGGCCTTTTGAGTCCAGTTTTATAGCAATGGCTGTTATTAGGAAGATGGGGGAGAGAAGGATTAGTCCCAGGCCGGATCCGATTATGTCTAGGATTCTTTTGGCTACTTTGCCCCAACCGTCTAAGGGGGTGTGGCGAAGGCTGATTACGGGAATGCCGCTGATTTCGTCGATTTCGATGTTTGTTTGGCGCATTTCCACTTGGTTTGGGATGAATCGATAGCTGATGTGGTTTAGGTCACAAAGTTCCAGAAGGTTTTCGCTTGCTTCTGTGGTTTGGATTATTTCGTCGATGTGGTATTGGTGAATTAGGTGTTTGATCTTGCTTAGTGTCCCTAAATGTTTAACAGGGGCGGATTCTTTGTTTTCGCTGATTGTCCCCACTATTGTGTAGCCGGGATTGTGGATGAGAGCTTTGTGGATTTCTTGAGTGATTTTATTGTTGCCTAAAAATACCAATTTTCTTTTGCCCATTCCTTGTTTGAGTAGAAAATTTTCAACTACTCGGATGAAGGATTTTCCGCAGATGATAAAGATTGCTGTGAACATCCAACTGTAAATCATTGCCAAGCGGGAGAAGGGGAATTGCCTGGTGAAAAAGAAGTAGGAGATTATGAACATGGCCCAGATCGCGCAAAGAATTACTGATTTGGTGAGCTCTTTGTTGAGATGGTGGGTGGATTTGAGATAGTACATTTTGGAGATGGCGAAAATTACAACAAGGGCGAGAGCCATCCAAATGCTAAAGTTTAGATATTCGTGTATTGTTGGTAGAGCACTGTAGTCTATGGGCTTGATCAGGGATTCGCTTGGTTCTGTTATTAGGCGAAGTTTGTAGGCTGCCAAAAATCCCAGGATTGTCATTGCGAAATCCAGGGGAATTTTGATCATACCAAAGAAAATTTCAAATTTTTTCATGTTTTGCCCGTTTCTTAGTAAGTGCTTTTAAAACTTAAGCTATCATAAGCCGAGTTTTGTACTCCGCTTAGCGGAGTGTGATCATCTATCTAATCCGCGCCGTTGGCGGGATTTTAGCGGTGAGAAATTTAGTTTTGATTTGGCGCAAAACCAAATTTTCCATCTCACCTTGCACCCGATAGGGTTTGCCGTTTCTCCCCGCAGTGCGGGGAAATCTCCCACTGAATGGGACTTTTCACCTTTCCCTCTGTCGAAACAGAAGTAGTATTGTCTCTGTGGCACTTTCCCTCCATTCGCCTTATTAGGTACGAAAGTGGCGCGCTGTTAGCGGCTATCGTTTGCCGTGGTGCTCGGACTTTCCTCCCCGCAGAGCGGGGCGATCACTCAAACTTAAGTTTCAAAGAGCAGGGGAGATTATGAGGGAAAAGGGGGCAAAATGCAAGTGGAAACATTGACACTTGCAAGGGGAAATGTTTTAATTGCTCCCTATATTTAAAATATACTATGGCAATTGATAAATGGGAGAGTGAGGGGGTCGCTCAAGAAATAAGTAGGCGTGAGTTTTTAACATTGTCAGGATTATTGGCGGTTTCGGCTGCTGTGGGCGTTAGCGTTGCGGCTTGTGTCGGGGTACCTAAAAAAGAAGAACCTGCTATGTCTATGAATCCTTGTCCTGCTTCCGGATGTGAGAATGATTTTAGGCATGTGAAATCGGAGTTGGTTGATGCTGATTCTGATCTTAGGGGGATGAATGTAATGGAATTGCTTGAGGAAAAATTTAAACTTGAGGTTCAAATTTCCAATTTGGACAGGACGCAAAGAGAGGCTGTGTTTGCGAATCCAAATCTCAAAGCTGATATTATTAAAACATTTGATCAAAAGCGTTCGGGGTATCTGAGGAGAATTGAACGAGTGAAGGCTTTTGTTTTGCAGCTTGAGGAAGAGAGTTTATTGGGTGCTGAGGATTGATTTTTCGTTAAAATCTTTGATCATCAGTTCTTTTGGGCTGGTGTTTTTTAGGGCTTCTGGGGGGATTAGGCCGATTAGTTCGCTTTCGAGGATTTTGGTTCCGTGAGCGTGGGCGAGGGAGCGGACAAGGCGAAAGACTTTGATTGGCGGGGTGATGCGGTAATTGGTCAGGTTCATGGAGATCTGGGTGATGCCTTTCGATGCTAGTTTTAGGCCGAGGGCTTTTACGCAAGGCAGGCCGCCGTCTTTTTCGCGGATTTGGGTGGCGATTGTTTTGGCGATTTTTAGGTCTGAAGTTTTGAGGTTGATGTTGAAGGCAATGAGGAAATCACGCACTCCGACTACTGTGAATCCGGCTGGGCCAGCTGTGGCGGGGCCAAAATCCGGGCTATCTTTAAATCCTTTAGCTCTTAGGTTTGCGAGGTTTTTGTGAGAGGGGATAGTGGCGGATTTTTCGTAGAGATAGGTTGGGATGTTGAGTTCTTCGCCGATGCGTTTGGCGAGAGAGATACTGAGGGCAACAGCTTCTTTTTCGGTGATTCCTTTGATTGGAATTAGGGGAATTACATCTGTGGCTCCGACGCGGGGGTGGACTCCTTTGTGTTTGGTTAGGTCTATTAGTTTTGCGGCTGTGCGACAAGCCTGGAAGGCGGCTTCGATTACTTTGTCGGGTTCGCCGATGAATGTAAAAACCGAGCGATTGTGGTCGAGGTCGGCGCAATGGTCTAAAACTTCAACTCCTTTTAGGCTCTGCAAAATAGCTTTTAAAACTTTTGGGTCTTTTCCTTCGCTAAAGTTTGGGACGCATTCTAAAATTTGTTCCATTATTCCAGGATGATAGGTTCGCCACCTTCTTTGCAGGGTGCTGAGTTATTTTTGATGGTGGCGGTAATTTCTTGATCGTTTTCAAATCTTTTGAGTAATGAAACCATGATTGCGTTGTTGTGTACGGGCAATCCGTATTTTTCGTAGGTTTTGCGGACTTCTGCTTTTACATCTTCTGGGTCGCTGCTTTCTTTAAGTTCGGGGAGTTTTATTAGCTGGCAGGTAAAATCAGCATTGGCATTGATGAAGGCATTATAGTAGGTTCGATAAATATCATCTTCCTCTTCTGTTCGGGGAATTGCTGTTTCTTCTTCTTTCACCCGGGGTTCACAACTTTGAAAAAACCAAAGGAGGGCGAGAATGATTATAACGATAAAGAAGACTAGAATGAGGAGGCGCTTTTTGTTCATGCCCCCATTTTACTTCTGTTTTTTGAGTTTGTCGAATTCTCTTTGGAAAAATTTCACAGCATTTAAACATTCTTGAGCTTTTTGATTGGAAGGATCCAATTGAAGAACTTTTTTGAATAAGAATGCGGCTTTGTCGAAATTTTTCTCGTTTAGGTAGAGAACTCCAAGGTCGTTTAGAATTAGTGGGTCGTTTGGAGCAAGATGTAAAGATCTTTCCAAAATGATGATTCCTCTTTGTCTTTCGTTATTGTGATACATGCTCCAACCAAGACATCTCAAAATTTCCGGATGATTTGGGTAGTGACTGTCTGCTGTTTCCAGTAGTCCAACAGATTTTCCAAATTCTCCGGTGCAGGAATAAACAAAACCAAGCAAATAGTTTGCGTTGGCACTGTTTGGGTTGAGGGCCAAGGCTTGTTTTAGAGCCTTTTGAGCCTTGTCGTATTTGCGAAGACTGAGGAAGTTGTCTCCAATTTCCTCGTAGGCCTCAGTACAATCGAGGTCTTTTGAAAGGATTCTTTCACATAGGCGAATAGCTTCTGCGTGTTTTCCTTCGTTCTTTTTTTTGTCGGCCTCTTCAATTAGAGGATTGTTTTTGATGCTTGGCATGGTTTTTGTTTTTATTTTTTGATTTTTTTGTGCGCTAAAAAGCGTATCAGGGCATTATAGACGAAAATCTATTTTAAATCAAGATCCTTAAGATGCTTTTTCAACTCTCCGCCCATAGTTTTGTTTTTGAGGCCGAAGTGGATGATGGCCTTTAGGTATCCGAGTTTATCGCCGGTGTCGAAATGGTCTCCTTCGATTTCGTAGCCATAGATAGGGGATGATTTGACGAATTTTTTCATGCCGTCGATGATTCTCAGTTCTCCGTCTTTTGTGTGGGAATTGGCTTGTTGGAGAGATTTATAGAGATTATTTGTGATTATATATTTGCCGGTGATCGCTAAGTTTGATGGTGCTTCTGCGGGTGATGGTTTTTCTACTAACTTGCTAATTTCGTGAAGGCGATCTTGGGATTTTTTGGGATCGATGATCCCGTATTTGTGCGTTTCGGACTTGCTTACTTTTTGTAGACTTATCACGGGACTATTGTGTTTTTCATATATTTTGATCAATTGCTTTAGGGCCGGGGGATTGCTGTCGTAGATATCGTCACCGAAAAGGACGGCAAAATCGTCGTCTTTAATAATATCGGTGGCGCAAAGAATGGCGTGGCCGTCTCCCAGGGGTTTATCTTGGATTACAAAGTGGAAGTGGGCGCGGTTTTCAATGTCTTGGAGGTGCGCAAGTTCGCGGGTTTTGCCGGATTTTTTGAGTAGTTCATTGAGGCGGGTTTGCTCGGTGAAGTGTTTTTCTATTTGAGGTTTATCCTCACTGACGATGAAAATAATTTCCTCTATGCCGCTTTGGACTGCTTCTTCAACCAAAAATTGAACGCAGGGGATGTCCACTATTGGGAGCATTTCTTTGGCAATTGCTTTGGTTGCGGGGAAAAATCTGGTTCCAAGACCGGCAACGGGAATAATGGCTTTTTTAATCTTCATTCTTTTTGATCTTAATAACTTTAGTTTTCTCTCCTTCTTCTTTTTTGCCGATGATTATTTCTAGAACATTGTCCTCGAAGTTGGCTTCAATTTTGCTACTGTCCGCGTTTAGAGGTAGAACTATGGATCTTGAGAAATTGCCCCAAAAACATTCTTTTGTATAGAAATCTTCCTCGGGCAGATTGTATTTTGCTTTCCTTTTTCCTCGTATAGTAAGGACATCGTCGGTGATGGAGAGAGAAATGTGCTCCTCTTTCACTCCGGCGATTGGTGCCAGGATGATGATCTTGTCTTCGAGATTCAGGATGTCTAGGGCAAGCTGGCCTTCTTCCTCTTCCGTTACTGGTTCTTGTGGAGCTTCGTCCGAGAAAGCGTGAATCTTAATTTTTGGTTCTTCTTCAGTCATTTTTTTGTGATTTAAAATATGCGGCAAATTCTTTGCCTGAAAGGTTTTCTTTTTTCATGAGGTCTTGAGCAATAGTGTCTATTAGTTTTTGGTGTTTTTCGATGACTTCTTTGGCTTTTTTGTGGGCTTTGTCGATAAATTTGCGAACCAAGTCGTCGATTTTTGCTGCATAGGCTTCAGAATAATTTTTTGTGTGACCAAAGTCTTTGCCAAGGAAAATTTCATCATTGCTGTCCCCAAAAATGACCGGTCCAAGTTCGCTCATGCCATATTTTGTAACCATGTTTCGAGCTATTTGAGCGGCTCTTTGGAGGTCGTTTCCGGCTCCGGTAGTTATCTCCTTGAAGAAAATTTCTTCGGCGCTGTAGCCGCCAAGTAGGCTTGCCAATTCATCTTCAAATTTGCTTTTGGAATGAAGTTTCATGTCTGAATCGGGCATTGTCCAGGTTACGCCAAGGGCGTGGCCGCGGGATATAAGTGAGATTTTGCGAACGGGATCGGCATTGGGGAGCAGATGTCCAACAATAGCGTGTCCAAGTTCGTGATAAGCAATTATTTTCTTTTCTTTTTTGCTGAGTATGAGTGATTTTCTTGCTGGTCCGAGAGCGACTTTTTCGATTGATTGGTCAATTTCGCTAAGGCTGATTTTCTTTTTTTCAAGTTTAGCGGCGAGGATTGCGGCTTCGTTTAGGAGATTCTCGATATCGGCTCCGGTAAAGCCCGGAATTGATTTTCCAATTGCCGCAAAATCAATATTTTTTTGCATTGGTTTGTTCCTAGAGTGAACTTTTAAAATTTGTTCACGGGCTTTTTGGTCGGGCATGTCTACTGTGATTCTACGATCAAAACGGCCGGGTCGAAGTAGGGCGGGATCTAGAACATCCGGACGGTTTGTGGCGGCCATGACTATGACATTGGTGCCAGTTTCGAAGCCGTCCATTTCGGTGAGGATTTGGTTTAGGGTTTGTTCGCGTTCATCATGGCCGCCACCCATTCCTGCTCCTCTATGGCGACCTACTGCGTCTATTTCATCAATAAAAACGATACAAGGCGCGTTTCTTTTAGCTTTATTAAAAAGGTCTCGAACGCGGGATGCGCCGACACCGACGAACATTTCTACAAATTCGGATCCGGAGATATTGAAAAAGGGGACATTGGCTTCCCCGGCTACGGCACGGGCAAGGAGGGTTTTTCCTGTTCCGGGTGCGCCTACAAGCATTACGCCTTTGGGGATTTTTGCGCCCATGTTGCGATATTTTTGAGGCTTTTTAAGAAAGTCCACGACTTCTGTGAGTTCGTCTTTAGCTTCTTCTACTCCTGCCACATCGTCGAAGGTGGTTTTTTGTTTTTCTTTATCATAGAGTTTTGCGCGGGATTTTCCGAAAGACATTGCTTGGTTGTTGCTGGATTGGGCGGAGCGCATCATGAAGAGGAAAAAAGCGATAATTAAAAGAAATGGGACAAAGCCAATGAGCAGGTCTGTCCAGAATTTCGAACTTTCGGTGTTTTGCACATTGATGTTTAGTTTGGCGATTGTGCTGTTTTCCACTCCGGCTCTTTCCAGGACTTCGTAAACTGAGGCTCCTTGTTCTTTGTTGGAAAATTGTTTGGAACCGTCGGCCATTTCGATCTCTATTTTGTTGTCTACAACTGTAATTTCGGCGATTGTTCCGGCTTTAACTTCTTCGATTAGTTTATTTAGATTTATTTCGGTGCTTGGTGCTTTGTTTGGGCTAAAAATCATCACTGTGGCGGCAATTACAAGTGCGAAAATCACCAGATATAGAAAATTATTTTTTGGTCTTTTGGGAGTTGGTAGTGCGGGCATATTGGAGTTTTATTTTAGAGAATATTTTTATGCTTTCATACTGGACGAAAATGGGGATTTTTTCAAGAGATATCAAAAATCCCTGGAGATTTTTTGTAAAAAGTGATTCCTCCTAATTTCTTCTCCTTATTGCCTGCTTCTCCCAAGAGCATTTTTAGGACTTCTTTGATGTGGGTTTGTTCGATGTTTTGGCTGTTGCCACACTCTTTTTTATAGATTTCGATGATGATTTGATTCTGGAGGGCTGGGGAAAGTGTGCGGAATTCTTTGAGATTGTAGGATTTTTTTGTGCCGATCCATTTTTTGGCTTCTTGTTCAAGAAAATCCTGGATTTCACGGAGGTTTTGAGAGTTTTTGGCTGATGTTGTCGCGAGATTTGGGTTGATTTGCTGAAGGAGGGGGATTACCTGGTGGCGGAGGAAATTGCGGGTAAATTTGAGGTCTTTGTTGCTTTTGTCTTCGCGGTGGGTAAGGTGGTGGGTTTTGAGATAATCGAGAATTTCTTTTTTGCTGATGTTTAGAAGTGGACGAAAGAGGTTATCACTAAGTTCTTCCATGCCGGTGAGGCCTTTTAGGCTTGCTCCACGGGTTAGGTTTAAAAGGATTGTTTCCAGGTTGTCGTCGGCGTGGTGGGCGGTGAGGATAAATTGGGCTTTGTATTTTTTGGCAAGTTTCCGAAAAAATTCATATCTGGATTTGCGTCCGGCTTCTTCAAGATTTTTTGAGGGCAATTTAGCGGATTTCAACTCAAAAATGTTCTTATAATTTTTGGCGAGTTTCTCGCAGAAATCCTGATCTTTTTGGGAATCTGCTCCGCGTAGATTGTGATTGATGTGGGCTACGATGATTTTACAGGGAATACGGTTGAGTAGTTCTAACAGAAATACTGAATCGCTTCCGCCGGAGATTCCGACGACAACAGCGTGGGATGGTGCGATTATAGAAGAAAGCTTATTTAGAACCTTTTTTTCTAGCTTTTTTGATTCCTGTTTGTTCATATGCTTGCGGTTTTTGGGTTAGCTCGATGATTATATCAAAGTTATCGTCATCTGCGGCCTTGTTGGGGATTATCTTTGCACACTTTTTGCACTTGTGATAGATCATCCAGCCTTTTTTGCCGGATTGTTCGGCAAAGATTGGTTGCATGGGGGAGTGGCAGGTGCTTGCGCGGTCTCCTGGGGCATCTTTATCTAAATGTAGGGAATAGAGGCACTTTGTGCAGTGATTTCGACAACTTCCGGGGAGTTTTTTGTTGAAGTGTCCGCAATTACTACAGGCGAATTCTTCGTTAATAACGGTGAATAAATTTGACATTTTCCGTGTTTTTTGATCTAATATGTTCTTGTAAAGAAAATATATGGAAAATCCTGAAAAAAAGCAAGATTC
>JAHIRL010000077.1 GCA_018818755.1 Patescibacteria group bacterium | reverse complement strand
TTCAAGAGGGTCAGCCAAATCATTTTCGGGATCTTCAAGCTCGGACACAAAATCATAAGGAGACATAGATATTTCAATTTGATCCGCAAAAGAACCATCTAGAGAAGGAGCCCTAAAAGTTAAAAGATTCCCATTCTCATCAAGCTCCCAGTCAGAATAATAATTGATTTTTAGGCCAAGATTCTCACTTACAAACTCCACCATCCCGACACTATCAGATTCCTCAACAGCCCTTTTAACAGAAATACCTGTAACCTCAAACACAGCTTCATCCTCAACATAAACCCCCATAACCTCAACATTAGCCCCTAAATATTTTTTATTTGATAGATTCAAGGAAAGACTCCGTAAAGGCAGAACCTCGTCCTCCATTCTCAGAAGGTGAGTACCTGAGTATTCATCAAAGTCATCCTGAGACTCAACAACTCCTCTAAAAGTTTCAAGTCTTGGTTCGTCAACAAGCATGTTTTCAATATCCCCAGAACCACAACCCCCAAGAGCTAACACGGCAAAAAGAAATACAAGAATCTTTTTCATACATAAATATTAGGATATAGAAAATTATAGCCAAAAAGGGGATAAAGTAAATAAGAGTTTTCTATTTTGAAACATTTTCCAAATGAGTAAAGCCCCGAGCGGTGATTATCCGACCTTTATTAGTTCGCTCCAAAAAACCAAGCTGTATTAAAAAGGGCTCGTAAATATCCTCTAATGTGCGCAAATCTTCAGACAAAGCCGCGGCCAAAGTGCTCAAGCCGACAGGGCCTCCATTAAATTTATGAGCAATAACCTCAAGCAAACGCCTATCAGCATAGTCCAAACCAAGATCATCAAGCCCCAGTTCGCTCAAAGCGGTTTTTGTAATTTCATTTTCAATCAAGTCTCCACCAGAATGGACTTGCACAAAATCCCTAACTCTTTTTAAAAGACGATTAGCAATTCGAGGTGTACCCCGCGAAGATTTTGACAAAACCTTTGAAGCTTCACCGTCAATCTTACACCCCAAAATTTCCGCAGATCGCTCAATAATTTTACATAGATCATTCGGAGAGTATCTTTCCAGTCTGAACACAGACCCAAATCTGTCACGCAGAGGAGAAGAAATCATATTCAATTTAGTCGTAGCCCCAATCAAGGTAAAGTGGGGGAGATCCAAGCGCACAGTTCTAGCCGATGGACCCGTTCCAAGCACAATATCAATGGCAAAATCCTCAAGTGCAGTATACAAAATTTCCTCAACCACCGGCTTAAGTCGATGAATTTCATCAATAAAAAAAACATCTCCACTTGTCAGGTTGGACAAAATTGCAGCCAAATCTCCAGGTTTTTCCAGAGCTGGGCCGGAACTAAGTTTCAAGCTTACACCAAGTCCGTTTGCGATCACAGTCGCCAATGTGGTTTTTCCCAATCCGGCGACCCCATGCAAAAGCACGTGATCCAAAGGCTCCCCTCGCTTAAGGGCGGCCTTTATAGCAATGTCAAGATTCTTTTTCAAATCCTCTTGACCAATAAAATCGTCAAAAGTGACGGGCCTAAGTTTATTTTCTATAATTACGATATCCTCAGACTTTGAATCTGAATCCAAACCCAATTTGTTTGCATTAGTTTCTATCATAGTACATTTTTACGAGCTTCCATTATAAATTGTCTTATCCCCTCAGGATTAGGTGCATCTTCGAAAATAATAGTAACATATGAAGACGGTGTGTCCATCTTAACAACACCATAATCGAAAAACCTAAAATAAGAAAGAAAGCCGTGTTCATGAGTCAAAATATCTTCGATATCCTTCAAATACGCAGAAGCCTCGTCTTTAATCGTAAGGTACTTATAATCAACATAAATTACTCTAAAGTTGGTTACATATAACCTATCCAACCAATAAATCAAACTTACATAAGCAAGAGTAATCAGAAACAGAAGAATCAGTATCAAAACCAAAATAAAGAAAACTAAAGAGGAAACCACAGGCATCAAAAAATAGTACAAAAAGACGAATGGGGCAAACCCGATAAACAACTTAAGCAATGTATACAAAAACGGAGTCAGATGATGATGGAAAATTTTTTTCACATACTCTCCCTCAATTAATTTCATAAGATCTATTAAAACAACTGTATTCTACAAAAAGATCTTGATAAAAACTAGCAGAAATAGTATAAAAAAGGGGCTGCAAGCTCGCCCGCGTAGCTCAGTTGGATAGAGCAGCGCCCTTCTAAGGCGAAGGTCACAGGTTCGAATCCTGTCGCGGGTACCATATTTCGTTTCTAAAAATTCACTCGCAAGTTGAAAGTGCTTCTTAATCTTCTGCATTTTCCCTAGATACTTCGTAAAAGCCTTTTCTGGATGCATCCAAAATAGCTTTCCTCTTGGCCAAATAGCTTTTAGTAAGCTCCATTTCCTCAGAGCTAAGCTTTGGCTCCTGCGAACTATTTAGTTTTTCTTTATTCATATTAATCTTCGAGAGTTAAAACCTTATAAATTGCATAAGCCACGGCACCACGAGACATACCCTCACTAGGCTCAACCTCAGTCACACCCTTGTCAATTATGCCAAGCTCTTTAGCCTTGGCAAAATAAGGGGCAAACCAATCACTCAGCTCAACATCTTTGTAAGGTGGAACAGCAGGCTTTTTATCTTCATCAACCACTTAATTTCTATAACCCCATCCTCTGTATCCCCTTCCCCTTGCGAAGGGGAAGGGGAAGTATTTTTGAGAGGGGCGAAGCCCCTCTTTAACT
>JAHIRL010000076.1 GCA_018818755.1 Patescibacteria group bacterium | reverse complement strand
TTGGATCTTGATAAGCGCTTAAAAAGAACTAGTGAGGGCTTTGGTTTGATGTCTTGGAGGCATATAAACCCAAAAAGTATCCGTGATAAGGCATATATTGTTTTGAAGCGTGCAAGGAAACCACTTCATTTCATAGAAATTGCAAATAGTATTACAAAGGCCGGTTTTGATAAGAAAATTGTAACAGTTCAGGCGGTTCATAATGAGCTTATTAGATATGATCAGTTTGTACTTGTTGGGCGTGGTCTTTACGGGCTAAAAGAGTTTGGTTACGAAAAAGGTACTGTTGCAGATATTATTGAATCTCTCCTTAAGGAAAAAAGTCCTTTGACTAAGCAGGAAATTATTGATGGTGTTCTTGCTCAGCGGCATGTTAAGAAAGGAACTATTTCTTTGAATTTGCAGAAAAACACCCATTTTGTCCGTGTTGGTAGAGCGGTTTATAAACTAGATTTGAAAAAGAAAAAGAAATAAAACCTTTTTCCAATTGTTCAAATTTTCTCTTTGTCCTAGAATGGGCACATGAAGGATTGTATTTTTTGTAAAATTGGCAGAGGGGAAATGGGTACAGAATTTTTGTATGAGGATAATCTTTGCATGATCTTTAGAGATATCAACCCTGTTGCAAAAACCCACCTACTTATTGTCCCTAGGAAGCACATATCCACAATTGCCGATTTGCATGATGACGATGCGGGGCTGGTTGGTCATATGACTATTTGTGCACGCGACATTGCCAAAAAATTAAATCTGGAAGGTTATAAGCTTGTGTTTAATGTCGGAAGATCCGCAGGGCAGATAGTTTTTCATGTTCACATGCATTTAATTTCCAATTCTTAGTTACTTATGTCTTTTGTTAATTTACATTGTCATAGCCATTATAGCTTGCTTGACGGTTTCGGAAGTCCTCGCAATTTGGTGTTGAGAGCCAAAGAGTTGGGATATCCCGCTGTGGCACTAACTGATCATGGTGTTATTCATGGGCTTATTGAGCTTTATAAGGAAGCCAAGAAGGAAGGGGTTAAGCCAATTCTTGGTGTGGAGCTTTATGTGGCTCCGAGAACCCGTTTTGATAAAGAGTCGGGTACTGATAGGAAGCCCTATCATCTGACGATTTTGGCCGAGAATAATACGGGTTATAAAAATATTCTAAAGCTGGTTACCAGTGGCTTTTTGGAGGGTTTCTATTATAAGCCGCGAGTTGATGAGGATTTACTTCGCAAACACAGTGAGGGACTTATTGCTTTGAGTGGTTGTATGGCTGGGCATATCCCCCGCTTGATACTTTCCGGCAATCTTGATGCAGCTAAAAAACAAATTGAGACATATATTGATATTTTTGGTAAGGATAATTTTTTTCTGGAGATTCAGGATCATCCTTTGCTGGAAAATCAAAATCTAGTGAATGAGCAAATTCGGGAGTTTTCGCAAAAGATGAAGATTCCTATGGTTTTGACTTTTGACTCCCATTATCCACGGCCCGAGGATAAAGAGGTGCACGATATTATGCTTTGTATTCAAACCGGTGCAATTGTTAGTGATGTGGATAGAATGCGTTATAATGGCGATTTTTCTTTGAAGGATGTGCGCGAATTGAAGGATGCGTACAAAGATTACCCAGATGTGTTTAAAAATTCGGTAAAGATTGCGGATCGCTGTAATGTGGATTTTACTTTTGGAGTTAATTTGATTCCTTCTTTCGATACTCCCAACGGCATCAGTGCTGATGATTACTTGGCTAAACTGACCAGAGAGGGGCTGGATATTAGATTCTCGAACAAGGAGATACCTCAGAACTATCTTGATAGATTGAGTTATGAGCTTAAAACTGTGGCGAAGATGGGTTTCTCGACTTATTTTTTGATTGTTTCGGATTTCGTAAAATATGCAAAGTCTAAGGGGATTGTTGTGGGGCCTGGGCGCGGATCGGCAGCGGGTTCTATTTTGGCTTGGTGTCTGGAGATTACGGAGCTTGATCCTATTAAGTATGGGCTTTTCTTTGAGCGATTTTTGAATCCGGAACGAGTGAGTATGCCCGATATAGATATAGATTTTGCTGATACGCGACGGGATGAAGTTTTGAATTATGTAATTGAAAAGTATGGGAGAAATAATGTTGCTCAAATTCTTACTTTTGGAACAATGGCACCTAGAGCGGCTATTCGTGATGTTGGTCGGGCTTTGGGTTATCCTTATCAGGAAGTTGATAAATTGTCCAAGACTGTGCCTCCTCCGGTTCTGGGAAAGCATGTGCCGCTGAAGGAATCTATCAAAGATGATCCTGCACTAAAATCTGTCTATGAAAAAGATAGTCGAGCTCGAGTTTTGCTTGATTTTGCGAAGAAAATTGAGGGCACGGTTCGGCATATTGGAACTCATGCCTGCGCTGTGGTGATCTCCGAGAAGGAGTTGACGGAGTATACTGCCTTGCAGTATGGAGCGCGTGGGGAGGAAATTGTGACTCAATTTTCGGCGAAGCCTTTGGAGGATCTGGGACTTTTGAAGATGGATTTTTTGGGTCTTAGGAATCTGACGGTTATTGAGACTACTTGTGAGATTGTTAAGCGAACGCGAAAAGTGGATATCGATATCGATACTATCGCCTTGGATGATGATCTTACTTTTAAAACTTTTCAGGGTGGGGATACAACCGGAGTTTTTCAGTTTGAATCGCCGGGAATGAAGCGTTATTTAAAACAGCTTAAGCCGACGAAGTTTGACGATATAATTGCGATGGGAGCTTTGTATCGGCCGGGGCCGATGGATTGGATACCGACATATATTA
>JAHIRL010000075.1 GCA_018818755.1 Patescibacteria group bacterium | reverse complement strand
TTTTTGGCTTATTTTTGCTATAATACAAAGAAAATTAAAACAAAAATATGAGTGATAGCTCTGCACCAAAAAGCTCAACCGAAAAATCTCCGGAGATTTCTTCCAATTATTTCGAGAGGCTAAATCTAGAGTTTGCAGAAGCGATGAAAAACGGTGAGGTTTTGGAAAATGCCAATATCATTAAGGACATTGAAAAGCGCAACGAGAGGAGCTTTTTTAGTAAAGTTGTGGATGCTATTTCTAAACCTGGAGAAGTGATTAAGTATCTTAAAAACAAAGTCATTATGGCTATGGCTGGGAGTTGGCTGGGAGAAATTTTTGGATTAGGGAAAAAGCTAAAGGAAGCTAAAGAAAAAGTGATGGACTTGGTGGGAAACCCTGTAAAAATGATTAAAGACATGTTAAAGAAACCGGAATCACTGGCGGGTTTGGGGCTTGGTGGAGGAGTGGGAACTTTAAAAATACTATTGAACTATTTTAAAGATAATCCGGATAAAGCCAAGGATATGCCTGGGGATAAGAGCAAACTTGGGGAATGGTGGGAGATGATTATGGAGAAGGCCGGAGTTGAGAAAAAAGATGCGGAAAAGATTGCCGGAGTTTTGACTGGGAAAGAAAAACTAAAAGATGGTGTTGAATATGAAAGTGTGGGAGAAGCTTTTAAGAATTTTGGTGATGAAATAAAGCTGACCACCATGCCGCTTTTGAATAAAATTAATTCCCATCCGGAGCTTTTTGGAGCTATTGCGACTGTGAGCATCTTGAAATTCAGGGCGATCCGCTCACTTGCGTTAAAAGGGTTTTCCATGGGCTACGATTCTGTGGCCAGCCTGGCAAAATTGCCTTTTAAACACCCGATAGTTACGGCTACTTTTGCGACTGCAGCTATACTCTATTACAAAGGCAAAGAGACCATGATCCCAAAAGATTCGGAAAATCTTACAAAATATGTGCTGGCTCAGAAAGATGAACTGGCAAATAATCTTGATGGGATTGATTTATCGGGAGTTTCCGGGGAAAGACTAAAAGAGGCAATTGCGATTTTGAAGGGCGAAGTAAATTTGGGAAAGTATTTTGAATCGGGAGAAGCGCTTATGGGAGATCTCGCTTTGGGGTCTGTGGAAGCGGTTTCTTCAAATAATGACAAACTAGTGCAGAGTGCGGATATTTCGGGAATTAAGTATTTTGGCAATCAGATGAAGGCTTTGGCAATTATGGAAAAGCAATCCGGAAAACTCAGGGAAAACTTGGTGCTGGAGAAATTGTCGGAGAAAAGCGATGAATTGCTAAATTCCTATAAAAATGGTGAAATTTTTGATATTGAAAGGGTAAAGACCTATTTTGAGCCGTTCGCAAATAGGGCTGGCGTTGAGTTTAGTTTTGAAGACGGTTTGATTCTCTGGCAAATGAATGACGGGGAGAAGGAACTCCCATATGCAATCAAAGGACCTACTCCCTTAATGATTGATGGACAGATTGATAAATCCTACAAATATGAAAAAGCCAGAAGCTTTAGTGTGGATGATTCGGCCTGGGAGGGCTTGCTGAAAGCCGGTTCGTTGACGATTTATGATTTGCGGGAGATTTTTGGAGAAGTGATGATGAAAGATGTGGAAACTGTTGAGGAAGCCACAAGAAATATTGAAAAAGAGTTTAGAGATGGCGGGATGATGGTTGTAATGGGAGGTTATGTATGGTTAATGAAAGCTGGAGAGGGCTTTGCTCATAGGTATCTTTTGGGACCGGTGCGGCTTGTGGAGCATGGTCTAAAGGCAATTGGTTCTGGTCTCGGCCTTGCGGATTTTTCCTATGCTGAGGCAGCTGTTGATTATGCTGGAGGGATTGTGCCTGTAATGGTTTTTGGTCTTAGCAAAAACATGGTAAAAATGGATTTTAAGAATATATTGTCTTTTAAATTCCTTTATAAAACAGCTGCTTATCCGGTCACGGGCGCTATTGATACTTTTAAATTCACTTTTTATCACATAGTGCCGCACATTCAGGAGGGAACTTATGCTGCAATTTTGAAGGACCCAAAGCTGGAGATCCTCAGTAACTTGCAGGGATGGAAATATCGTGCCAGGAAAGGATTTCGCAAGATTTCTGTAATGCCGGGAATGAAAACTACCGGCTGGGAAGGAAAGACTCTGCTTGGAGCTGAGGGGCAATTGGCAAAGTTTTATAAAGCAAAAGAGCTTTTTCACGAAGCCCAATATAAGCCGCTTTTAAAAGAGGGAATTTATAAAGATATTAATGTTGTGCTTGCAGGAACTAAGATTGAACATGATGTTCTTACGGAAAGTGAGGCTTCTGAGAAATCCTTTTTGAAAGTTTTGCATGGGGCCATTGACAATTACGAACAATTAATCGCGAGAATGGATTTCCATAATGATTTAATAAAAGCAAAGAAACTTTTGGCCGAAGGAAAACATACGGAAGCAAAAAGACTTCTTGAACAATATGGATATAAAGGGAATTTGAATTCCATGAATATTGAAATGGCTATCAAAAGGAATCAGGCGGATGTGGATACGCTTGGTCTTGGGAAAACTCTTCCTAAGCGAACCGCATCAACCAAAGGGCCGGAGTATAGTCCAAAAGTCGCCAAGAATGCAGGACGGTTAAAATCCGGGTTTAAGCGTGTGGGACATGGTGTTGCCGGTGCTGTTCTTGGATTGGGAGTCGTGCTGGGACTTGGCAAGGCAGTTGAATATTTGCGAGATGAAGATGAATATTTTGATATTGAAAGCCTGGGAAATACTCAAAATGATTCCAAAGAGAAATTGAAGAAAAATAGGGAGCTAACCAATGAAGCGGTGAAAAATGTCTATATGGAACTTCAGGATTCAATGGCCAGATATCAGGACTTTTATGAGAAATTAGTGCCGCAAAAACTAAACAGCATAAAAGAGGAAGAACTGGAGAAAACTGTAGAAGAATCCGGTAAAACCCATGAAAACATCAATCTTGAAATCAAAAGTTATCTAACAAAAAATCGGGATGCATTGGTGACATATTTTGAGCAGAATCCTGAGAAAATCGAATCAAAAAAGTTTGGTGAATACTATTCAATCGGCTACGATCCCGATAAGAAACGACCATTTTTGAAATATGCGGACAAGGGTGATTTTACACGGGCTTTGTATGAAACTTTCGACATGTATAAGGATAATCAGGATAAGGTTGATGAAAACGGGCGGCTTGAACTGGGTGCATGGGATCACATAAAAGGAGGGGCTGTGTATGCAATTCCACTTTATGGAACTTATCTTGATGCTAGAAATACGATAAGATCTCTAAAAAGAGGCCAGTGGAAACAGGCCGCGGAAAACGGGTTTTGGACAACTGTCGGCGCGGTTTCCGATCTTATTTTAATAATTCCAGGAGTGGGCTGGGCGGCGGGAGGAGCCGTGAAAGGTCTGCGTGCTGGTGCTGTGGGGGCAAGAGTTGCCACAAAACTTGCGAAGGCCGCTAAAGTCGGGGCGGATGTTATGGAAGCTGTAAAGATTCAGGGAAAAGTCGGCAAGGTAACAGCCACGGCCATGGGGGTTAGTATGGGAAGAAGTCTTATGACTCCGACGCTTGGAGAAAAATATTATTTTTAAAATTATGAACTTACCTGGACCTAAAGAACTGGCTATGGCTATCGCACAAACTTCTTTGAGTGAAGAGGAGAAGCGAGAGATTTTAGACAATATTCCCTATATGAGTGATGAGAAGATTTTGGAACTTTATGAATCTTTGTTGAATTTGAAAGATGAGGAAGAAAAGTACATTTCTAAGGTGCAGAGGGTGGACATAAAATATCAACAAAAATTGGAAATTCTGATTGAGGAAATGAAAAAATCTTAGGACTCACTTGCGTAAATTCATTATCGGATTATAATGGGTTTAATATCCTCTAATTTTCTATCTATGGAAAATGCAATGGCGATTGCCGCTGTAATGGGACCTTTCTACCTTGTTCTAGGTCTCTCAGTTTTAATGTATGCCGAGGTGTGGCAGAAAGTCTTTAAGTCTTGGAAGAAAGACCACATTTCTTTGGTTGCCTTGTCTATGTTGCTTCTTGTTGCCGGATTGATCAGTGTAAATATGTACAATGTTTGGGAAATGAATATTTGGCTGATTGTGACAGTTGTGAGTTGGATCTTGGTTTTAAAAGGTGTGTTTTATATGCTTGCTCCGGGAGAATTGATCAAAGATACTCTTGATATGGGACAGAACAAGGGTCTGCTTTATTTTGGCGGGCTTGTAAGTGTGGTTCTTGGTGGTGTTTTGAGTTATTACACTTATTTTGTGTAGTAGTTTGTAAATTCATTTAAAGCCCTCGTGGATTGCGGGGGCTTTTTTGTTCTGCTATAATCCCCGTGTGAATAAATCTCTAACCAAATTTCTATGGGAACTTATGGACTCGCGCTGGTAAAGCTTGATGTGAAAGAGCTGATTGATCATCTAAACAAAGCTCTTGCCGATGAATGGATGGCATATTATCAATATTGGGTTGGAGCAAAGGTTGCGAAGGGGCCGATGAAGGGTGAGGTGATCGCCGAACTTTTGCAACATGCTACAGACGAGCTAAGGCATGCAGATATGCTGGCTGTGAGGATCATTCAACTTGGAGGAACCCCGGTTTTGGATCCTAGCGAGTGGAAGAAACTTGGAACTTGTGGGTACTCTGCTCCTACAGATCCTGCGGTGAGAGTACTGCTTGATCAAAATATTTCAGGTGAGCAATGTGCAATTGATGTCTATTCAAAGTTGGCAGAGATGACCAAGGATAAGGATGAAGTGACTTATCAAATTATTTTACAGATTTTGACTGATGAGGTTGAGCATGAGGAAGATTTGCAAGCATTGGCTGAAGATATGGAAATGATGAAATAGTTGACAACTCTGTCAACTCTGTGTTTAAGTAATAACAATATGATAAATTTTATTAGTTCACATTTACGC
>JAHIRL010000159.1 GCA_018818755.1 Patescibacteria group bacterium | reverse complement strand
TGCGCCACCTGCTCAGCGACCTTGAGGAATAACGGATCCTTGTGGATGGCGAGTTTGAGGTTGCGCTGGTTATCGAGGGACATCGCGTGTATCTGACCCAACGCATCTTCCCCATCGAACATCCATCCATCAGCTCCGGAAAGCAAAGCATAGGCGACATTTCTGATGCTTGACTCTAAAGAGGCATTCGGTTTGGCGGCAGGGCCGGTGCCCTGTATCCATTGACGCTGCAGGTCGGGAGGAATCGGGGCACCCTTAAATTTTCCGTTGCGGGCATCTTGGACTTTGATATTTGTGCGTGGAATCACAGACTCAGGATCGAGGAATTTAATACGCTGCTTTCCTTGAGCCCGTTTTGCACGCAACTCGACGCGTCGCTGCATCAGAGCTTTGATCGTTGGATTGAAGCTCGCCAAAACCTCCAGGGCTGCTAAGGCCTCGGGTGTAAAGATATCGGCATAGTCTGTCAATAGGGTATCTCGGATCATCAAGTCCATGGGTCTCATTCTTCCTTCCGACTACGTTGTCTTTTGTCTGGTCCCGATCCTGATAATGGCAATGGCGGTGATGCCGATCAAAACCGCGATCAGGGTTCCCATGTTGAATAGTCCCTTCTTGCTGAACCAAACGATGGAATAGCCCACAGCCCCGGTCAGCAATGCGTAATACGTGAACACCACCAGGGTCTTACGAATGATGACGCCCTCCTTACCCACCAGGCCGACAACGGCGGAGGCAGCCACGACATTGTGTACACAGATCGTGTTGCCTGCAGCGCCCCCCACGGCCTGTAAAGCAACGATCCAGGTGGGATCGACAAGAATACGCTGTCCCACTTCAAATTGAAACAGCGAAAACATCATGTTGCTGACCGTGTTGCTGCCCGCGACCGCAGCACCAATACCACCTATAAATGTTGAGAAGATGGGCCAGGCGCCCCCAGTCAAGGCTTCTACACCCGTGGCTAAGGCAATTGGCATATTGGCGTATCCGGCACCTCCGCCGCCACTGTTGATGAAAACCTGCACCATGGGGACCGTAAACACCAAGGCTACCGACGCAGGGATCATGGTCTTGGCTGATCGCAGCCAGGCAGTGGCGTACAATCTGGGTTGCATACGATGGAGGAAGAAGGTGATGAGTGAGACCACAATGAAAATGGTTCCAGGGAGAAAGAGCGGTTTGGTATCATGGTTGATCGTTGTTCCCAGAATTCCGTGGAAGGGGATGACAACGCCCGACATCAGGGATTTCAGTGGCAACTGCGATAGACGTGTTAAGACCAGTAGAGCGGCGACCAGCAGGTAGGGCATCCAGGCCGTCAACATTCCCAGAGTGCTGCCCGAGGTACTGGCGACATGGTCTTGCCGTCCGATCCAATCCGGGTCCCAGTTATCTCGTTTGTCAAAATCCCAGGCATGTTCTTCGCGGGGCATGAACCATCCGCGTTTGGCCAGGGGAATAACGATTATTAGTCCGATCAGCCCCCCCAGAATAGAGGGGAACTCGGGTCCTAGAAACCGGGCGACGATCAGGTAGGGGATCGTCATCGCGAACGCCGCAAACAGGGCAAAACGCCACACAGCCAGTCCTTCCCGAAATGATCGATTTTTGCCAAAGAATCTCGTCATGAGGGTCACCACGAACAGGGGGATCAATGTGCCGGCAATGGCATGTAAGATGGCCGCCTTGAAGGCGATCATCCCCAGGAACGCTGCCCATTCGTACCCATGCTCTGTCGCATAGGCAAGAATCGCGGGATCGGCGGACAATCCCGTATTGACCCCCGTCAGGATGGGGGTTCCGGCAGCACCAAACGTCACAGGCGTACTCTGAATGATCATACCCGCCATCACGGCCGCCATGGGAGGAAAGCCCAGACCGACCAATAGGGGGACCGCCACGGCTGCCGGTGTTCCGAAGCCGGCCGAGCCTTCAATGAAGGATCCAAACAGCCACGCAATGATGATCACCTGAATACGACGGTCCGGTGTGATATCGCTGAATGTAGCACGAATTTGTTGCATCGCGCCGCTTTCTTCCAGCGTGTTGAGCAGCAAGATCGCCCCAAAAATAATGTAGAGCAGTTCCACGGCAACGATGACCCCCCGGATGGACGCTGCGGCCACCAGGACCCCTTCCACCTGCCACACAAAGAGAGCCAACGCCACAGCCACAAGGTAACAGATTGGCATGGCACGACTCGCCGGCCACCGTAAAACGACCAGAAACACTGCCACTGCAATAATTGGCAACAGCGAAAGAACGGCTAGCATCCCCATTGACATACCACATATCTCCCATTCATAAAGAGTCTGATCGAGTTGTCCGGCAGGCTGCTAGGATACCCAAGTCCTGCGAAAGCGTCAAATACCATTTGATGGAGGCCCCTTCATGACATTGATCGGCCACGTCTCGCGAAGTTCAATACGACATTTCTGGCAAATGGATGCACGTTTGTTTAATTTACATGAATTTCTTGACTCCTTTGCTCATAATGCATATTGTATATAGTATGCATAACCCATCCTATCCGCTTATCTTTCCATGGGTTATGTTTTGT
>JAHIRL010000074.1 GCA_018818755.1 Patescibacteria group bacterium | reverse complement strand
CACTTATTTCCTGATTTCTGGCGTTACCAAATCTTTCGACATCAAAGCAGAAGCGGTTAAGGATTTGTTTTATTTCTCCGGCTGTTCCTGCGGCGGGTGTTCCATTAAGGATGTGCAGGGTTGAGGCTTCTTGGGCTATTTCTGGGAGGTTAAAATTAAGGTCGGAGTAGTAGTGAAGGAATTCTTCTCCTTTTGTTGAGTTTGGAACTGCCGCTGGGATTAAAACAAACATGCCTTGATAGTATTGTCTTTCCGGCGTGTAGAGGAAGCCACCGCATTGAGTGGGGTCGTCGTGGATTAGGCGGTGGGAAATATTTTCTGCGGATAGTTCTGATGCAAATGAGCCAAGAGTGAGGATTTCTTTTACTTTAATATTTGTTTCGATGTTGTTTTTTAGGGCGCTTAAAATGCTTTCGATTTTGCTTTTGGAAAAAATTACTTCTTTTAATGCTTGCTCTTTAATGGCGTTGAGTACTTGTTGTTGTCGGTCTGCGCGATCGAAATCGGATGTGGTTTTTCTACTTCTAACATATTTTAAGGTCATTTCCCCGTCCATTTCGTGGAGGCCTTTTTTGATTGAAAATGGTGCGAATTCGTAGGTTCCATCTTTGGGATAGTAGGGGTCATAAAGATCTTCTTTTACATAAATTTCAATTCCTCCAATGGCATCAATCAAATCTTTAAATCCTTGAAAATCAACTTTGGCCCAGTAATGAATGGGCATACCAACAATTTCTTCCACCTTTTCTTTTAGGTGCTCGATTCCTTTTGTACTGCTTTCGTACTGATTTTTTGCGTTAACGAAAACTTCGTTGATTCTGGAACTACCAACCAGAGAATCTTTTACATAAAGATCGCGGGGGATTGAAAGCATTGTGACTATATTGTTTTCATGATCGAGACTGCTGACGATGATTGTGTCTGTCAAATTTCCGCCGTCATGATTTTCTCCTCCGGTTCCGAGTAGGAGAAAATTTGTGTGGCCGTAAGCATCTTCTTCTAAATCAGATCCGGCCAGGGTTAGGATTGCTGATATGTTTATGCTCATGCAGGCTTTGACGATGCCAAAAAGTAGGCTGATGACAATAATTAGAGCTATCACGATGGGAATGCTGATGGTGACGCTGTGGTGGATATTTTTTATTTTGTGTTTTCTGAAATCCATTGAATTTGGTTATTTGTTGAGGATGATCATGGAATGAATAGTTCCTTGGGCGTCTAATGCAAGATCAATGCCAATATTTATCCAATCGCTTGTTAGTTGATCTTCTTCATCCGTGAGGATTGAGGAGAGGATTGACGACCAAATGTTGTAGTTTCTGCCGATGGCAACCGAACTACCTGTTATTGAGTATGTGCTTAGTGCTTCTGTGAATATTGTACTGTTGAGTTCCAGTCCTTCATTGATGGCTTTGTTGTTTAGGTATTCGCCGCTGTTGTCGAGATTGCTTGTGTTATTTAAGGGTGATTTTCCGTTATTTGATCTTAGGGTGTTTATTTCAGAAAGAAGTTCGGTTTTGTAGTCGACAAGAGATTCTTCGCTAACTGTATCTGCACTAAATTCTTGTGTTATATACAGGTATCCGTCTTTTTCCGCAATGCCTATCCCCACTTGTGTCCATTCTGCTGTTAGGATGTTTTTTCTGTGACTTGCGCTACGCATCAATCCTTCGTGAGCAAATTTTATTGAAGTATCTTTGGCAATATTTTCTGATACGGCCATTGGAATTTGGGCTAAAATCCTTCTGTCGTCAGGGCTTTGGCCATCTTTGTTTGTATGTGAGAAGAAGTTGTTCTCGGCCATATCTATCGAATGGTTTTTTGCGAGTAAATTGAGTTCTGTGTTGTTGGTGATGGGGGAGAGTTCGTGTTCTGCTCTTGCTTCGTTGATGTAGTTTAGCATTTCATTAGTCATAGCGTTTTCATCAATGCTTCCCGAAAAAAGTTTTCTTTCGTGGAGATCAAAATAATCGGGAATTAGGGGGATGATTTTGCCGATGTAGATCGGATGGTTGATAATTGGTAAGCTTTGGTCGTTATTTATTTCTACTATGTAGGTTCCGTTTTCGCTGGGGTTGTAGATAAATTCAAAATTTTTGCCACTGCCTTCAAGGGTTATTGTTTCCACAAATCCGTTTGGTTTGATTACATAGGCTGTGCGTTTTAGGGTTGTTTTTGCTTCTCCGCTGAAATCAATATTTTTGGAACTTGAGCTGAGGGTTTCAGGAGGTGAAGTTTCTATTTCGTCCTGGACAATTTCGGAAAACTGGTGGCTTATGGCTGTGAATTCGATTGTTTTTGAGAAACCGAAATCGGAATTTAGTTTTAGGGGAATTATCGATGACATGGAGGCGGCTTCCACTTTTAGCTTTGTGTCTTTTTCTTGGAAGTAACGGAAATCCGCATAGGAAATGGCGATGTCTTCTAGGTCTTGTCTTGAGTAGTAGGTGTGGGTTTTTGAGTTTTGGCTGAAAGTTATTTTTTTAAATCCCTGTTTGGAAAGTTCTGTGGAAATTTCTGTTTTGCCGTTTTGGAATTGGATGTCCAAGTTTTCTACTTTTGGTTTTGTGGCAGTGCCCTCGGCTTGGGGAATCTGGGATAGCACTTTTATTTCCTTGGCTTTTGATTTTCCGGCTTCTCCGGGAATAATTCCAATATTGAATGATCCGGCGTCGCTGAAAAATATTGGAGTGCTGAAGTATTTATTTGTGACTGTTGTTTTGAAATTTTGAGAAGAATTTCCACTGTCTAAAACTATGTTAATTTCTTCGTAGGTGTTGGAGCTTACAGATCCTTCAATTATATAAATTTCGTTTTTGTAATATTCTTTTGGAAGTGGGGAGTTTAAGGTGATGTTTTCGAAAAAGTCTTGATCAATGGTGTTTGTTGAATTGTTGGAGCTGGTGGGTTCGCTTTCTTCTGTTACTTCTTCCTGTTCTTGTTCCGGTTCTTCTGTGGGATCTGCGGGATTTTCGGCGGGGTTTTGTATTGTACGATAAATGAGTTCGCTAATACCGGCTCGGGTCATTTCTCTTTCAGGGTAGAAGTAGTCGCCGGTTTCTTCGAGGTAGTTATGTTCTTTGGCAAAGCTTGTGTAGGGACCGTACCAGATTGTAGGGGTGACATCTTTGAATGCTCTTGTGCTGATGAGGCTTTCTGTTCCCCAGTTTTGGGCTTTGGCGGTTATTTTGAGGGCTTCTGCTTTTGTGATGGTTTTGTTGGGGCGGAAGGTGTTGTCTGCGTAGCCTTTTATCCATTCTTCATCGTAGGCCTTTCTAAGATAGGGGATATACCAGGCGGTTTGGTCGATATCTGTGAAAATCAGGGGGGCCGTGCCGTTATTTTCGATGTTTGAGCCTTCTATGATTATTTTTAAAAACTCGGCTCTGGTTACGAGGTTAGTGGGTCTGAAGGTGTTGTCTTCGTAGCCGTTGATTATGCCGTTCTGCTTGAGGTAATTGATGGCGTTATAATTTTTGTGTGTTGGGGGAACATCACTAAAAAAAGTTGTATTAGCAAAGGAAAGTGGGGAGTTTAAAAATATGCTAAGCCCGATTATAAGTGGGATAAACTTTTTCATGTTCATTATTTTAGATTTTTTTTAGGTTTTATTTAAGGTTTTTTTAGGTTTTTTTTGTAGAATTTTTTTATGAAAAAGGTTAGTTTTTTGAATCTTGCGGTTATCGCCTTCTTGTTGGGCATTTTGGGCTTTGTCCTTTTTGAGGCTGGAAGCTTGGTGGAGTTTTTTCTGCTTGTGGTATGCGGGATTTGTTTTATTTTGAGGTTTGAATGGCGGTTTGTTTTGTTGTTGTTATTCTTTTTTTTGCTTGGGGGAGGAAGAATGTGGTTTGATGCTACTTATGGGGCGGGAAATTTGGAGGATTTTTATGAGGATGTTGTGATGGAGGCTTGTATTTTGGATGAGGTTGATGTGCGGCGGGATAAGGTTAAATATTCCTTGAGTGTGAGGGAGGTGGATGGGCAGGAGGTTTGGGGGAAGGTTTTACTCAATTATAAGAGGTATCCGGTTTATAAATATGGAGATTGTTTGCGGGTGGAAGGGGCTTTGAAGGATCCGGAGGTTTTTGATGGGTTTGATTATGGGAAGTATTTGCGGAGGTATGGAGTTAGTAAGGTTATTGGTAATCCGCGTTTTGTTGAGAAAATTGGGCAGGGGGAGGGGTGGATTTTTTTTGAATGGATTTTTAAGTTTAAGGGAGTGGTGGAGGGAAGGCTTAATGATTTGTATAAGGAGCCGCATAGTAGTTTTTTGGCTGGTTTGCTTTTGGGGAGTCGCAAGGGGATACCGGATCATTTGATGGAGGATTTTAATCGAACTGGTTTAACTCATATTATTGCGATTTCGGGTTATAATATTTCTTTGATAATTGTGATTGTGGGGAGTTTGTTTAGTGGGCTGTCGAGGCGGTGGCGGGTTTTTGCTTCTTTGATTTTTATTTTTGTTTTCACGGTGTTGGTGGGGGCAAGTGCGGCTGTGGTGCGGGCGGCAGTTATGGGAGGGATTTCGCTTGGGGCTCTTTATTTTGGGCGGCAGTATGATGTGATGCGCGGACTTTTTGTGGCGGCTTTTTTAATGAATTTTTGGAATCCGAATATTGTTCTTTATGATGTTGGTTTTCAGTTATCCTTTTTGGCAACGATGGGGATTATTAAATATGCGGATGTCTTGATGGGAAGGTTGCGATTTTTGCCGGAGCTTTTTTGTGTTCGTGAATCTTTGGCTGTTACTTTTGCGGCACAGATTTATGTATTACCTTTGATTGTTTGGCAGTTTGGGAGAGTGAGTATTGTTTCGCCCTTGGCAAATTTGTTTGTTTTGCCTTTGATTCCTTGGGCTATGTTGACCGGTTTTTTGTCTTTGGTGTTTGGGAAATCTGTGGGGATTGTGGCTTATCTGTTATTGGAGATGATGATATGCGTTGTGAAGATTTTTGCAGGTTTGAGTTTTGCGAGCTTAAATTTCATAAATTGAAATCTTGCTGATGCGGTTTTTTGGATCTGAGGGAATGATCTTTTTTGCTTTTAGGTCTCCAATTTTGAAAGCGTAGGAAATTACGCGGGTGCCGCTTGCGATTTGTTTTTCGAAAAATTTTTCTAATTTCTTGAGGGTGTGGGGCATCATGTAGCAGACGATTATATCGGCATTGGTTATTTTATGTTTCTGAAATTTTGAACGGATCATTGTACCTTTCCAGCCAAGGATCCATTGTTTGAGTTTTGCATAAAGGTAGACTCCGGGATCCATCTCGTATCCTATTGCGTGGGCTCCATATTCTTTTTCGGCAATGTTGAGAAATCGCCCATCGCCTGCTCCCAGATCATAAAGAATATCTCCTTTGCGAATTTTTGCGTGTTTGAGAACTTTGTGGACGGAGCGCATGGGGGTTGGCACAAAAGGGGCAACACCAAAAAACGAAGTGTAGAAATGGATGCAGAGATACACTATTAGAGCGATTATTCCGATTAGTGATAATACCGAAAAGAGCATGGGTTAATTTTAGCAAAAATTTTCCTAGGCCGCTAATCGTTCGTTCACGGATTTTTTAATTTCGTCTGTGGCTTTTCTTTTCGCGGTTGTGCGTTTGGCAATCTCGGAGAATTTTGTGCCGCTTGTAGATTTTTCTCGCATGGTACTTTGGGCTACTGCTTCTTCTTTGAGCTGTTCTGCGAGTTCTTCTTTTTCTTTTTCGTGGTTTCGGCGGGCTTCTTCGGCATCGATTTGATCCCCTTTTTCGTTGGTCATATCTACATGAACCACTCCTTCTTTGCTGGTGAAGACGCGATCTTGTTCTTCTCTTGTTCTTTCTTTCATGTGGGATCTTTCTTCTTTGGTCCAGGCAACATCATTGAATTGGATTTCTTCGGTTTTTGCTCCTTTGCCATCTTCGTCCAGGTGGAAAGTTCCTTCTGTGTCTTCTTTGGAATATTGATAAAAATCTTCGATTAGTTTTTTCTCATCTTCGGAGCCAGCTCTTTGGAGGGATTCTTTTTTGGCGCGTTCTTCGCTTTCTTTGGTTTTATCGTGGCGGCGTTCACTTTGTTCGACCCCTTTTATGCTTATTTCTTGGATTTGTAGTTCTTGGAGGCGGTCTTTGTTTGCTTGTTTTTGCAGAAGATTTTCTGTGTCTTGTTCGATTTTTTGCCCCTCGGTTTGGGGGATTGTTGTAGCGTTGATGCCAATTGTTCTTTTTAGTCTTGAAGCTTCTTCTTCCAATTTTAAGAAACCTTTATCGTTTTCGCATTCGTCGAAATTGGCTGATTTGTAGAGGTGCAGAGTTTTGTAGGCTTCGGCTATGCTTTTTGGAGTTTCTTCGGCCAGCAAGTCGTTTACATGGAGGAGTAGGTCTTTCATCTCGGGAGAGCGTTCGCGGGCTTCGCTTTTTTCTTTGTTGGTGATGCCTGCTTCTTTCTCGGCTTTTAGTTGCTCTTGGCGTTTTGCTTTTGAGTCTTGGATTTCTTTTGTAAGTTCTTTTTGAACTTTTTCGCGGCCTGTCCAGCTTTCGTCATCGTAGTTTTTTTGCTTTTCCTGAATTTCTTTTTCGCTTAGGCCGGAAATGTCGTTTAGTGTTTTTAAGTCTTTTTGGAAAGACTTGCGACGGTTTTTATAGGCACTAAGGTTTTTGTATTGTTCTCTCGGATTGTTGTCGGAGAGGATGGCGTAGGCTTCTTTTAGTGAGGCTAAATCTTTTTTGTAGTTGTTTTCGTCTGCAAACCATTTGAGGTAGTTGTTCAAAGTTTTTTCGCTGATTGTTCCTTCTTTTTGGGCTTCTTTTAAATCTGCTTCTACAGCTTTTAGAGTTAATTTTTTATCTCGTTCTTTTTTATCGACGGATTCTTTTGCGAGTTGTGTGTGTTCTTTTAATGCTTTTTCTTTCTCCATGTAGTCTAGTTTGGAGAAACTTCTTAGGGCCATTTTAAGACTGTCGGGATCGTCTTTGTATATTTTTTCAAGATCATGCCCGAGTTTTTCTTCGTGGTTGGCTAGTGTTTTCCAGTTGCGAACCAGTTTATCCCTTTCTTTTAGATTGGTATCTTTGTAATAATCCAGATATTTTTCTTTGGATTTTCGGCTCATTTTGCGAATGGTGACGCCGCCAATATTGGTTTGGGCATCCAGTTCCATCATGTTTTGGGATTCCAGATTGGAGATTTTGTCTGCTTTTTTGTGGATCAGTTGTAGTTCGAGTGGGTTTGTGACTTTTAGGGATTCTTGCATGATTGATTTGATCGCTTTTGGTGAATAGAGCATGCGGGCTTTGTCGTTTTCGTAGAGCTCGGCGATTTTCTCGGTCCCTTTTCGGAAATTTTGTCTTTCGCTTAGTCCTTCGTTTTTGATGTAGGCGTTTTCCAGAGGACTTGATATTTCGTATTTTTGAAAAAGTTTTTTTAGTTTGCCAAATTCTTCTCTGCGGGGGGCAAGCCCTCCTGAGTCTTGGTATCCGAAGTCTTTACCTTCGAGTCTTTTGATAATATCTTCGGAATTTTTGATAGTGGGTGATTTTTTTTGTTCTTCGCTAAACCAGCGTTTAAAACCTTGCAGTTCTTTTTCTCCGATTAAGTGGGCGTTTTCGTCACAAATTGTATTGAACTTGTGTTGGAAAATTTTTAGTTTTGGGGAATCGAGAGGGAGTTCTTTAGATTTTTCGGCATCGAGACTGGCTTGTGCTTCTTTTTCTTTGGGAAGGTTTTTGATTTCTTCAAGGATTTCACGGGTGATGGTGGGGCTATCTGTGGCTTCCAATCTTTTCTGAAAATCCAAATATTCTTTGTCCGAGATTAATTCTTTGTCTTTGTTGGAAGTTCTTTTGAGGCGGTTGATTTCGTTTTCGGCTTCAGTTTTTACTTGGTTGCGCTCTTTGAGGACATCCTTAAAACTAATTTTCTCAGTTTTAATGTCGTTGTATTCTTTTTCGGTTAGGCGAGTAGGATCGGCTTTTAAGGTCGAGGTTTTCGTTTCTACATCTTCCTGATTGTTTTTGTTTTCTGGCGATGCATTCATTGCATTGATTTAAGGAGCTTGATTGTACAATGGAAAGAGGAATTTGTAAAGGGGTGGTTTTGGGGTTTGTGTTAATTTTTTGGAGAAAGAAAAGAAACTCCCTAAGGAGTTTCTTTAAGCTTTGGCTTTTATAATTTTAGTGAAGAAACTGGCGTTTCTTCGTGTCATACTGAGCAAGCAGAAAATCCACAGCTGAGGCAGAGCATGCAGCCCTCGCCAACTTGGACTCCTTCGCCGCATTCGGGGCATTTTTTTGATTTGATGATGTCTTTTTTGTTGAATGAGGTGTGTTCCCGGGGGGTCTCGGAGCTCTCTATTAGTGGTGGGGGAGCGATTTCTTCGAAATTGTCGTTTGCGTCTATTGTTTCGGGAATTTCTGTTGGATCTTCCTTTTCAACTGTTTTGTTTAGGTGCAATACTTGTTCCTGGCGGCTTCCGTCACGATAAACGGTACAGCCTTTTAATCCTAGTTCCCAAGCCAGCACATAGCCCCTGCGGACATCTTCTCTAGTTGCTGAGTTAGGAAAGTTGATTGTTTTGCTAATGGAGTTATCAACATGTTCCTGGAAGGCGGCTTGCATCTTGATGTGGTCTTCTTCGCTTATTTCCATTGAGGTCACGAAGATCTTTTTGGTTTCTTCGGGGATTTCTTTTATATCTTTAAGGGTACCGCTTTGATGGATGCTTTCTTTCATTTTCTCGGTGTTGAGGTTTAGACGCTCCAGTTCTTTTTCCAGATGTGGGTTTATGTACATTAGTTTTTGGCCTCCCATTACTTGTTTCATGTAGGCTAGGGCAAAGAATGGTTCTACACCGGAACTGCAGTCTGCAAGCATAGAGATTGAGCCGGTTGGGGCGACGGTTGTGAGGGCGGCATTTCTCATTTTAATGTTTTTACCTTTTGGCCCGAAAATACTGATGTCCCAATTGGGGAAGCATCCTTTTTCTTCGGCTATTACTTGAGAGTATTCGTGGGCGGTTTTATTTATGAATTTCATTACTCTGCGGGCGATATCGCGACCGCGCTCAGAATTGTATGGAACGCGCATCTGGTAGAGCATGTCGGCAAAACCCATGATTCCCAATCCGACTCTTCTGTTGTTTTTTGAGGTTGCGTTTACACGCTGAGCTGGGAAGTCGGAAAGGTCGATAACATTATCTAATAGACGCACGGCGTGCTGTGTGGCTTCTTCTAATTCTGCTTCGTTGATTTCTTCATTTTTAACAAATTTTGCCAAGTTTAATGAACCAAGATTACAAACATCTCCATCGTGTAGCCACTGTTCTCCGCAAGGGTTTGTGGCTTCCAGCCTACCGAGGGCGGGAATGGGGTTTGCTTTGTTTGCGGCATCTGGGAAGAGTACTCCGGGTTCGCCGTTTCTCCAGGCGGCATTGATAATTTTGTCCATCAATTCCGGGGCTGTGATGTTTTCTTCTATTGCTTCCACGAAGGCACCTCTGTCATTTCTAATTATTCTTCTTGGTTTAATTTTTTCTCCATTCCAAGTACAGTGCCATGGTTCTTTGGAGTTGGTTTTGACCTTTTCCATAAATTCATCTGTAAGTGAAACTGAGATGTTGAAGTTTACAAGTGAACCTTCTTCCCATTTGCATTCGATAAATTCTAAAATATCCGGATGATCTACACGCATTACTCCCATGTTGGCTCCGTGGCGGCCTTGTTGTTTAATCACTCCAAAGGCTTCGTTATATGCTCTTAAAAAGGAGATGGGGCCTGAGGCTACTCCTTGAGTTATTTTTGCTCTTTGTCCGGCTGGTCTGAGTAAGTGCCAGGGAAATCCGAGGCCTGAGCCGGCTTGTTGAAGCAGGGCGGCATCTTTTAATGTGTTGAAAATTCCTTCCATGCTGTCTTCCGGGTGAATTACAATGCAGTTGGCGACGAGACGGGTTTTTCCTCCAGCGTTGGCAAGGGTTCGGCCTGCCGGCATAAATTTAAAACTGGAAATGAGATTGTAAAAATTGTCTGACCATTGTTGGATTTCTTCTTCGGATTTGTTGTAATTTTGTTCGACATTTGCGAGAGTGGTGGCAACTTTTTGGATTCTTTCTTCAGGAGATTCAAGGATTTTTCCTTCGGCATCTCTTTCCAGGTAGCGCCCGGCTAGAACTTTTAGGGCATTATCCGTAAAAGGTAGTTTTGTTATTTTTCCATCTAAAACATCTTCTTGAGTTTTGCGAAGCTCTTTGTGCCGTTCTCTATATAGGATATATGCTTTTGCTGTTTTGGCATGTCCTCCTTCTATTAGAATTTTTTCAGCTAGATCCTGAATTTGTTCTACTGTTGGGATATTATTTTCGTCTTTAAAAAACACTTCCAATACTGCGGTAATCTGATTGGAAATTTGTTTGGACATTTCTTTGTCTTTGCCGCCTACGGATGCTGCGGAATGCCAGATGGCTTCTGTAATTTTGTTTTGTGAAAAATCAACAATAGAACCATCGCGTTTTTTTATTTTTTTTATAGGGGACATAGAAGGTGGGGGTTAGGCGATGTGTTTTGTGGTTTTTTCGCAGAAAATGAAGGAAGGAACTACATTTTGTGTGCCTTTAAATGGGTGTACACAATATATAGTGGGTACTTCTTATATTAACAGAGTGAAATTTTAATTAAAAGTGTAAATGGTCAAAATATCTTGACGAAGATCTTTTAGGGTTTCGTTGTTTACTGAATAGGGGGAAATCCTTTTTCTTCTGCCGTTAATTGAGTTCTTCATTTATTTTTTCGGCAAACTCTTCTGCGGCATTCGGGCCTTTTGCTGTGATTATTTTTCCGTCTTTTTGGACATTTTTGACGCTATAAATCGCTCCTTTTTGTTCGAGGCTTTTTTGTTGAGAGGGAAAGGAGGTGGCTAATTTCCCGTTTAGAAGTCCTGCGTTTGCTAAAATTGATGGTGCTGCGCATATTGCTGATACTAATTTCCCGGATTGGTAAAACTGTTTTGCTAGTCTGTGAGCGGGTTCGTAGTCAAAGTAAAAGCTTGAACCCCCTCCGCCAACAAAGAGAATTGCGTTGTAGTCGTTTTCGTCTATTTCGCTTATTAGCAGGTCGGCATTGATTCTTGTGTTTAGGTGTCCGATGGGGTTTTTTACTGTGCTGGCTGTTGTTATTTTGTGGCCGTGTTCCTCAAGGATTCGTTTTGGTGTTTGGTATTCGATCTCCTGAAAATTTTCGGGGGCTATGATTACTAAAATATTGGCCATGATTATTGAATTAGATGTTTGATTATTTTAGGGATTTCTTCAATTGCGTATTGGATTTCTTTTTCTGTGGTGTAGCGTCCGAGGCTTAGGCGTAGACTGCCCTCCACCAACTCTTTGCTTAGTCCCAAAGCTAGGAGTACATGTGAGGGACTTGCTTTTTTTGCACTGCAGGCTGATCCAGTGCTGGCCATTATACCTTTTTCGCTGAGTTGAAAAAGTAGTTCCTTGCCATTGATATTGGGAATACTTATGTTGATGTTATTTGGAAGTCTGTGGGAAAGGGAGCCGTTTAGTGTGGCTTTGGGGATTTTTTGAAGTAGTTCTTGAAGCAGGTGGTTTCTGAGATTTTCCAGTTCTGTGTGTGAAAACTTTTCGCATAATTCCAAGGCTGTGGCTAGTCCTATTATTCCTGCCGTGTTGTGAGTCCCACTGCGCAATCCGTTTTCTTGGTTTCCACCAAAAATAATAGGAGATAGTTTTAGCTGATCTTTTATAAATAGGGCTCCGCTTCCTTTTGGTCCATAAATTTTACTGCCGTTTAGGCTAAGTAGGTCGATGTTTAATTCTTTGGTATCAAGTGAGAGATAAGGCGCGGCTTGGCAGGCGTCCGTGTGGAGAGGAATATGAGCTTTTTTGCAGATCTCTCCAAGTTCTTTGATCGGTTCGATTACCCCGATTTCGTTGTTTGCATAAATTATCGAGACTAGGATTGTTTGATCTGTGATGGCGGATTTTAGATCTTCGGGATTGATCAGACCATCTTTGTTCACATCAAGGTATGTGACGCGAAAGCCTTCTTTTTCCAGGTGGGCGAAGACATTGAGAACGGATTTGTGTTCGATTTTAGTTGTGATGAGATGATTACCTTTTTCGATGTTTGCACGGGCAATTCCCTGAATGGCAATGTTGTTAGCTTCTGTGCCGCTGGCACAAAAAATTATTTCCGAGCTTTGGCAGTTGAGTTTTTCGGCGATGCTTTTTCGTGCTTTGTCTACCGCCATTTTGGCTTCCAGTCCCATTTTGTGTTGGGAGGATGGGTTGGCGAAAATCTCCCGGTGAAAAGGTTCCATGGCTTTTTGTACCTGTGGATCTAGTG
>JAHIRL010000073.1 GCA_018818755.1 Patescibacteria group bacterium | reverse complement strand
TTTTGTTTCTCCTGTTGCTTGAGATAATTTTTGAATTATTTCCTCTTCGTTTTTCTTAATCTTGCTTTGTTTGCTTTGTTGCTCTTCTTTTTCTGAGGCAATTTGGAGTTTTAGGGTCTTGTTTTTTTCTTCTTTTCGGGCTACCATTTTTTCCTTTATAGACATTGATCCGTTTATCTTTCCTATTCTAAACTCCCTCCTTTTTACGCTTTCCTCAAAATTTTGGCGCGATTTATTCATTCTTTCTTTTGTCTCCTCTAAAACCTGGCTTGCTTTTTCTTTGTTTTCGTCAAGAAGTTCTTTTGCTTTTTGTTCTTTTTTTTCAAAATCAAAAAGCTTTTTATTCTTCAAAATAAAAAACATTGTGGAAAACCCCACCCCCCCACTTAACAATAAATAAATCAAAATTTCTATAAAATTCCCCATACTTCTTCTTAATGAATAAAAAATAGCCACTAAATATTAAAAGACTTTCGACATATTAACAAGCTTTTTAAGAGTTTTTGCACAAACTTTAAACAAACATAAATTTATAATATTTTTTGGTTAATCAAAAAGTGGCGTTTTCCTTATCCTTTTACTATTTGTGTTTTTAATACTTTTACTTCTTTCTGACAAGCCCCTTCTATGTACTACTGTTTTATTTATATATATTTATTAATATAATAGCCATTTAGGAATGTGTTTATATGTTTAAAAAAGTTTAAGTGGGAATATTTTTTTCTGTTGTATTTTAAGAAATAGAACATATAATGTGTCTGGGCAGAAATATAATATTTCATTATTTCATAGACTATGAAAGTTTTTTGTACTCAACGAGATTTAGACAGGGCACTTAGTATTGTTGATAAAGCAATTAGCCCAAACAACACACTACCGGTGCTTAATAATATTTTATTAAAGGCCGAGGGGAAACGATTATATTTCTCAGCTACAAATTTAGAAATTGCGATTAGTTGTAATATAGATGCGGATGTTCGTGGGGAAGGAGCAATAACTGTTCCTGCAAAATTAATTAGTAATTATATTTCTTTACTTAATGATGAAAAAGTTGAGCTTAGTATTGTTGAGGGAATGAGTCTTGCTGTTAATTCTTCATCATCAAGCACAAAAATAAAATGTATAAGCGCTGACGAGTTCCCGTTGATACCAAAAATAGAAAAAGCCAAAGAGTATAAGGTGAAAATGGATGATCTACATGAGGCTATTAACGAAACCACTTTTGCCGCTTCTATGAACACTTCGAGGCCTGTTCTTTCCGGTGTTCTTTTGGATTATGATAAAGATGGTATGAAGTTAGTCACAACAGATAGTTATAGGCTGGCAGAGAAAAAGTTAAAACTTAGTGCTGGAAAAGAGGATGTTTCTTGTATTATTCCGGCAAAAACAATGATAGAGCTTGGGAAGGTTATAACAAAATCCGGAGAGAAAGAGGTTAAAATTATGATTTCGGATAATCAAATTTTATTTACTTCCGGAGGAGTGGAAATGATATCTCGTTTAATAGAGGGGAAGTTTCCGGATTATAAAAAAATAATTCCAACAGAACACAAAAGTGTTCTCGAAGTTAATGTGGAAGATTTATCTTTAGTTTTAAAAAGGGTTAGCCTTTTTGCGAGAGAGAATAATAATAGTGTAAAACTAAGTGCCACAAACGACGGAAAACTACTAATTAGCTCTGAGGAAACCAAGGTTGGTGAGGAAAAAGCTGAGCTTTTAATTAAAATTGAAGGTGAAAATAATAAAATATCCTTAAATGCTCAATATTTATTGGATGTGTTGACTTATATTAGTGCTGATAAAATAAAGATACTTATAAACGACAAAGTCTCCCCGGCCCTTATTAAGCCGGTAAAAGGGGATGACTATATTTACATTATAATGCCTCTTAAGGTCTAGTTCTTAAATGAAGAACATAATTTCCTGCTTTCCAAAAAGCGAGCAGTTGGCTGCTACAAAGCTTTTTAGAAGCTTAAAAAATGTAACATACTCAGGTGCCCTTAATAGTTCGTCAAAGGCGATGATTTTGAGCGATATTTGTCGATTGAGTGAGGGGGGTGTGGGAAATGTTTTATGGATTGTTAATGACACGAGTGAGCAAAATATTGTGGCTAAAGATATGGCGATGTGGAGTGATAGGGAGGTTTTTGTTTACCATAAAAAGAGCGATGAGGAGAGAAATTTCTTTGATTCTTATAGTGAATTTGAGAAAGCTCAAGATTTTGCGCTTACGGAGTTTTGTTTAAGGGCGGCTTTGAAAAAAAATGCAGTTTTTATTGTGGATTTTCCTTCTATTTTGCAGAATTTTCCCAACTTTGAGCAGTTAAAAAGATCTATTATCGAGGTGGTGGTTGGTGAAGATTTTGACGGTGTTGGGTTTATTGAAAAACTGGTTAATCTGGGGTATGAGATTAGTGAAGATGGAGATTTAAAAAAAGGAGAGTATTTTAGGCAGGGAGACTGTGTTTTTATTTTTCCAATAAACGAAGAAATACCACTTAGGGTTGATATTGATTTTGATAAGGTTGGAAAAATTTGCGAGCTGGATGATGGTGATCGACGGAGAGAGGGGAAGAGTAGGAAAAAATTAAACATTTATCCGCTTGAGCATGATGTGGATACTTATGATATTTTAGAGCTTTTTAGTGAAAAAAGCATTATTGTTGATGACGAGATTGATGTTACTGATGAGTATTTTGAGGTTTGGAATAGTTTTATGGAGGAAGCGAACAGTGGAGCTTGTTCAATATCTTTTACTTCTTTTAATGATGACGTGGAAAACCATCGTCATTTACACTTTTTATCCGTTTTGCAGTATAGGAGTGGTTACGATTTGGCCAATGATTTTAGGGATAAAATTAGTAACGAGTGGAAGGTTTTGTTTTTTACTAAACATATAGATGAAACCAGAGGGCTTTTAACTGATCAATCTGTTCCTTTTGTTGAGGGGATTGATGAGAAAAAATTTAACAAGCACTCAATTTTTCTTTTAAAAATAGACAAAGAAGACGCTTTTCCACACTCTTTTCAGAACCCAAATCAAAAAATATTACTATTATCTGACACGGATGTTGCCCTGTTAAAGGAGGGAAAAAGAAGGGTGGATTCGAGGCAGAATGTTTTTATGGATTTTTTGTCGAGCTTAAATGTTGGAGATTTTGTGGTTCATGCGGATCATGGAATCGCGAAGTTTATGGGGTTTGATAAAAAAACAGTGGACTCTATTACTAAAGAGTATTTAAAGCTTGGATATGCTGAAAACGATAAGCTTTTTGTACCGATTGACCAGGCGGATAAGGTTAATAAATATATTGGATCTGAGGAGTTGATGCCAAGATTGACTCGACTAGGAAGCGCAGAGTGGAACACAATTACAAGCAAGGTTAAAAAAGAAACACAGTTGATTGCGAAGGAGTTGTTGAAATTATATGCGGAGAGAAGGGCGGCGAAGGGGCACAAGTTTGGTGGAGACGAGGCGATGATGGATAAGTTTGCAAAAACATTCCCTTATGAAGAAACGCCTGGGCAGATTAAGGCTATAAATGATGTTCTTGGGGATATGGAAACAGCCGAGCCGATGGATAGGTTGGTTTGTGGGGATGTGGGGTTTGGAAAAACAGAGGTTGCAATGAGGGCTGCATTTAAGGCTGTGCAAAATAAAAAACAGGTTGCAGTTATTTCGCCGATTACAATTTTGGCTGATCAACACTATAAATCTTTCAAGAAAAGGATGGAGGACTTCGATATTCGGGTTGATATGTTGAGTAGGTTTAAAAGTCAGAAGGAGCAGAAGGAAATTGTTGAAAAGCTGGGCAAGGGAGAGGTTGATGTGATTATTGGAACTCATAGGTTGATTCAGCCGGACATTAAGTTTAAAAATTTAGGGCTTGTTGTTATTGATGAGGAGCAAAGATTTGGGGTGAAGCAAAAAGAAAAACTTAAACAGATGAGGAAAGAGGTTGATGTGGTAACCTTAACCGCCACACCGATTCCGCGAACGCTTAATATTTGCCTGAATAAATTGCGAGACATTACAACGATTACAACGCCGCCATTTGGGCGTTTAGCTATTATTACTGAGGTTAGGAAGTATTCACCAAGTTTGGTTCGGGAGGCTATTATGAAGGAGATTGAGAGAGGTGGGCAGGTTTATTTCTTGCACAACAGGGTGCAAACTATTGACGGTTTTGCACAGAAGCTTAGGGCTTTAGTTCCGGAGGCTAAGTTTGTTGTGGCCCACGGGAAGCTGGGAAGTGGGGACCTGGAAGAGAGGATTATGGATTTTAAGGAGGGAAAATATGATGTGCTTGTGAGCTCAACTATTATTGAGAATGGGATTGATTTGGAAAATGCCAACACCTTGATTGTTAATAATGCGGAGAAGTTCGGTCTTTCACAGTTGTATCAGTTGAGAGGGCGTGTGGGGCGAGGAAAGAGGCAGGCTTACGCTTACTTTTTGTATCATGGACAAAGGCTTAAGTTGGATGCAAAGAAGCGACTAAGGGCGATTGTGGAGGCGAGCGAGCTTGGCAGTGGATTTCAGATTGCGATGAAGGACTTGGAGATTAGAGGGGCTGGAGATATTTTGGGGGCGAATCAGCATGGGGTAATAAATGTGGTTGGTGTTTCTCATTTTATGAGGATGTTGAATAAAGCGGTGGAGGATTTGAAGGCTGGGCGGGTGATGGAGGGAGAGGAGGAAATTTCGGATGTTACAATTGAGCTTCCGATACCATCATATATTCCTGACGAATACATTCCCGATTCTAAGGAAAAAATTGGAGCTTATCAAAAATTATCGTCTGCAGACACTTTGGATTACTTGAAAGAGGTTAAGGATGAGTTTACAGAGGATTATGGTGGCTTACCACGAGAGGTAAATAATTTGTTTAGGGTTATCGAAATTAAGATTTTAGCCAAAGCGGCCGGGCTTCTAAATGTGAAGGCCGAGAGTGTACCAATGAGTAAAGATAAGGAAATTGTTCTTTATATGTCAAAAAGGGTTAAGCCTGCGAATATTGTGAGTTTGCTTGAGAAAAATTCGGCCTGGCAGATAAGCGGAAGCAGGTTGAGGATAAACATTGAGGAGCTTGGGACTATTTGGTTTGATGGGCTTAGGGATTCAATTATTGCACTTGGGAAGGCGATGAAGCACGGGGGTGCGTAGACTTGTAAGTTTTTACAAAAGGTGGTTTAATTTATTGGCTCTTTGAAAAATGGGGATGTATTGGTATTCGACGGAATGATTTAGTGTCGAGTAACTGCAATCAGGGGATCGCACTGTCTCCCCTTAGATCCGTCCAGTGCAATTTAAGTGCTAATAACACTGTTTCTGAGGCTGATTATACATACGCTATGGCGCCAGCAATGGTTCCTGTGTGTGCGTAATTCCTCAATTCTCTGAATTTTTTCGGAGATCGTCTGCTTTTCTGACATCCGATGGGGATTGCCAGGCGTAATTTATCGGGTTAAGGCTCAAGTGGTTTGGTTTCCTGCCTGAGTTCGAAAAACCTTTAACCAAAGCGTTGCCGCGTTTGTTTGTTTTTATAGGTAACGACGAAAATTAAAAACAAACTATGATTGTAGATGTTGCCGGTGCTCATTTCGGACCCGGGTTCGACTCCCGGCATCTCCACCAAATTTTAATTTAAAGAATTCATGGTTTCAACAATCATTCTAGCCGCTTCGCCGCGCGTAAGGGTGAAGTTCTGATCAAAAAGTCCATCTTGATAGCAGGAGTCAATGTTTTTATTGACCGCGAAGTTTATAAATGGCGCATACCAGGAGCCTTCTTCAACATCTTTGAGCGGTGTTTGTGTCATGTTTTCTAGGTCTCGATCTTTTATGCCGGCTGCTAGAATCAAAATTTTAAGAGCTTCGGCGCAACCAATCGGTTGATCCATTCTGATGGTGCCGTCGTCGTAACCGACCATGAGATTATTTGCTTTGGCGGCGCAGATGTAACGAAAAGCCCAGTGGTCGGTAGGGAGGTCATAGAATCCCGATTTGGCGTTGCTATCGGTTGAGGGGGGGATGTCGTAATTAAAAGCCAGTAGTGCGATTTTTGCGAATTCGCCCCTTGTTATAAGCTTTTGTGGCGCAAAGGTGCTATTTGTTTGTCCGGAAACAATGTTGGCGTTGTGAAGTTCTTCAATGTACGGTTTTGCCCAATGCCCCCTTATATCTACAAACTTGGGGACACCTATGTCGGCTTTATCTAGATCGAAAACAACGAAAGTTTTTAAGCTGTAGGTGCTAAATGCGGCGGCGGTTTTGTTCTTGGAAACGACTAGGTACCCTATATATTCATAATTTCCGGTTTCTTCGGAATAAACATAGGCAGCTAAATTATTAGGATCAAAGCTTGTTTCTTTTTCGAGAACACTCGCTAAAGATATGGCAACGACCGCTGGTTTTGAGAAGTAAACGGATTCGCCGGTGGATGTTTTTACTTTGATTGCTGCGAGAATGTTGCCCCCCGGGGCTTTAGAAAGGTCCAGGGCGTTTGGTGCTTCTATGATTGGAGGATCGATAATTCCGACAAAGGTCCTTTTTCCCACACTGGCGAGTTCAGTTTCTTTTGAAATAAAAAGGCTTATGGTTTTTTCTTTGTTTATTATTTCAACGGGCTTTAGAATGATCGCTTCAGATTCGCTTGTTGCGAGTGGACCCTGGATGATTTGTGTTTCCTTTGGAATAAGAATTTCTTCTTCTGCCCTAATCACCGAGTCCTCTGCTATTTTTTTGACTATGCTGACGGTTTCGTCTGTGACGATGGGTGTGGGTTTGATTGAGTCAGAAGTATTGGTGGTTCCCCCCTTTTTTCTATATATGAACGGGTAGGCTCCACCCGCGGCTTTTGTGTTGGCCGACATTATGCTAGGAGCGGTTGATTCATGTCCATAGAGGTCGACAGCCCATATACCGAAATAATAAGTTAAATTTTGCATTAGTCCTGTAATGGTCGTAGAGGTTGTGTTTATATCGGAAAGTGTAGTGTAGCCAGAGAGCGTCCTGTTGCTGACATCGGAAGCGTTGTCTCCGTACCATATTTTATAGTAGCTAAAATTGGAATCGGAAACGCTTGGCCAGGTGACGGCGATACTGGAGGTGCTTGACTCCGAAGATGTTAATTCTGTGAGTCCTACAGGGGCTTTTGTGTCGATCTCAAAATCAACGGAAGTGTTGTTGACACCCTGATTTTGGAATTTGTCTTTTGCGCGAATTCTTATTTGAAGATCCGTTTGTTCTTGATTAGTGAAGTCTGTTTCTGCATCCCAAGAGATAGTTTTGCTTGATCCTGTGGTTTGATTTGCTCCTATGTCGCCGCTTACAGAGGCGTCTGTTACCGTCCAAGTGTTACCGCTATCTTCAGAAATATCGAGTTCTATCAATAAATTAGTTGTATTATCGTCCGAAGAATCATAAGTCACAACAACTGCATCAGTGCCGAGGGTTTGAGCGGCATTGATTTCGGACACTATCGGCAGGGCGCAATCTACCTCTATGCCAGCTCCTCCGGTGGTGTCAACGGCTTCGCTGTTCTCGTTGCCATCATTGATCTGAAGTTTGAAATAAATTGTATCCTCGTAGGCATCTCCCAAATCACTACACGCGTCCCACACAAAAACATGTGCTGATCCTTCGGGGGTTGCTGTTAGGGCGGAGATTCCGTCATGGGCGGCATCGTCGGTGGCTTCCGCCATTGTGTTCCAGGTTGTTCCGTTTGTAGAATACTGGTAAAGGGTGGCGCTTACATTGTCAGAGTTGTTATCCAAAGCGGTATAGTCGATATTTACATATCCATCTTCGGTTTGCTGTGTTCCGGAAATATTGGAAACTATGGGTGTATAGTTGGAGCTTTCGGTTACAGCAGCAACTGAGGATTCGTTTAGGTAATCATCAATAGCCCATATTTTTACATAATAAGTTTGCCCTTCGCTAAGGCCGTCAATTGTTGTAGTTGTTGTAGAAATGCTTGCTAAAGCCGCGTCGTTGGGGGAGTCGTCCCACTCGTTAGCGGTTCCTTGTCTATTCTCTACATCGTTTTGAACGGTTCCCCACCATAATTCATAGTGGTTGAAATTTGCGTCACCTACTCCGCTATCCCAGGTCAAGGTTGCGCTATTTGAAGTGTCGCTGGCCCAAGCGAAATTTGCTAATCCGGAAGGGCCGGCTGTGTCTAATGGAAAATTTAATGAGGATGTGTTAGGTCCCGCATTCTGAAAATTGTCGGTCGCCCTAATTCTTACTCGAAGATCAGATTGTTCTTGGTCTGCAAAATCAGATCCTGCATCCCATGAAATAGTTTTGTTCAAGCCTGTAGACTGACCTTCGCCGACGGCTCCGGTTAGAGATGTATCGGCAACCTCCCAGGTGCTTCCTCTGTCTTCGGAAATATCAAGCGCGACAGTTAAACCGGTGGTGGTGTCATCTGCTAGGTCATAACTAAAGACAACGGTATCTGTTTCAGCTGTCTGAGTTGCGGCCACATTGCTTACCACCGGCGTAGCGCAATCAAATACAATTGAAGAAGCTATGGTGGTTGTATTTCCCGCCACATCGCCATCATCTGGGGTTAACCGGATTAATACATCATCTTCATAAGTATCCCAATCATTGCAAGGCACCCAAACAAAAGTATGTGCTGTGCCTCCAGGTGCTCCTGTAAGATCACTTACCCCGTCATGGTCTACATCATCAGCAACCGGCTCCATTACATTCCATTCTGCGCCGTCTAAGGTGTATTCATAGCTTGCCAAACTAATGTCGCTTTCGTCATCTGCATCTGTCAAAATATAGTCGATGTCCACATATCCATCGTCGGATTGCTGAATTGCTGAAATGGAAGAAATGGACGGTGCTACATTTGGAACATAGTCTGTTGTGGAATATATATCCTGATTAGTAATATTTCCTGCAATCCAGATTTTATCGTTGCGCATGTCGGAATCTAATGCAAATTGGCCGATTATATCTGGCCAAACGCTACCAAACGACCAACTGCCCCCACTTGCCTTTTCTCCATAGTAGGCAACTACAAAAGGGGAAGAAATTTCGTTTGGTTTGTGAGTCATCACGGCCTTATAAGTTCCATCACTTGTGATTTGGAGTTCCGTATTGCCATTTCCAAATCCTGAATAAGAGGTAAAATCATACACCTCGCTTGTACTCCAGGCTGAGCCGTTATAAAGGCCTTGAAGAGTTTTGTAATCGGAGTCTTTATCATTAAATAAAACTATCAAATCGTTATCTGCTTGCTCATAGGCAAGCGAAGCTCCACTACAGTGATTGGTGTTGCACAGTGTGTCATCTCCGGCAAGTGTATTGAATCGGTCTATGTGCACCTCAAATATAAAATCTTCAGCCGAACTTGTGCTCCAAGTGCTTCCACTATTAATGCTTGTTATGCGGGTTCCTCCTGTATATATGGGACTGCTTTTGTCTCTCATCCAAAAAACCCAGTCTGTGTCGCTCATGCTTAGAACTACCGCATATTTTGTTCCGGCGGTTAAAGATGGGCATCCAGCCATGGTTATTTCCTCCAAATTTCCAGGGGCGCCCACTGTTACAGTGTTGAGCACTATGCTTCCACTGCATAAAGCGCTTCCGGTGGGGGTTCCACTAGAGGTTGCATATAGTTCAACATTAACATTTCCATCGGTATGATAAGTTTGTCTCCAAAGCTTTAAATCTATTTGATCGGCGGTGCCTGAAATGCTCGGCGTGAAGGTTTGACCAAGCCATCGTGTGTTTGTGGCGGAATATTGATCCTCTTCTCCTGTAAGCATGCTTGCGCCAGATGCACCTGCAGTAAATTGCGATACAAAAAAGTCTCCATCGGTAGCCCCAAGTCTGGAGCCAACAACTGCGAGTGAATTGTTTGTGGGATGTTTAGCTATTCTGATTTTTTCAAAATCAACGCCAGCGCCGCTTATTGCTGAGTGGTCCTTGCTTAATTTAGTGGCGAAAGAATTATCTCTATCAGAATCATAATAAATAAAAATGTCGTCGATTCCCGCTTTGGAGAGAGCAATAACAGCGTTATTATCATTGTCCAAGGCGATATCCGCGGACTCCAAAGTAAAATTATATGTTTCAGTTTCCGGATGAGTTGACCAGCTTACATCGCTCCATGCTTGCGCAGCCGTCTTGGTTTTCTTTTTGAAATAAAAAGTATTGGTTTCCCCTGAAGATTCATTAATGCCATATATTACATAGAGG
>JAHIRL010000072.1 GCA_018818755.1 Patescibacteria group bacterium | reverse complement strand
TCTGGTTCAGGTCTAAATTCTTTATGCCTAGGGATAAGTGGCTCTCTTCCAATCAACAATCTAATTTTTTTGTAACCTTTTATAGAATCGAAAACTTCTTGCATACCCTTAAGATCCCAATAACCGGTAGCTATAGAAAGATGATCATGATCTGAGGCAATTTTTCTAAACGAATCTAGGAGACTTTGCCTGTTGTTATCAATAATTTTTGGTAGATTTGCCATATCTTTTAATTGGTTAATTCATCTAAATTTATACCGAGAGCTAGCGCAATTTTAGAGACTGCGTTGAAAGAAGGGTTTTTTATTACCCCGATCTCGATTTTCGTCAGTGTTGTATATGGGATGTCTGCTTTTCTCGCTAGTTCATCTTGTGATAATCCTTGCTTTTTTCTTAGATTTCTAATTTTTTGACCTAAATTATTTTCTTGCTTTTTATCCATATGTTGATAGTATGATATTGTATCCAGAATATTGTACCCTTTGCATATTAATATGTTCACTAAGATAAATCAATCGCTAATCCCAAAACCCAACCGCCCCGAAAAAGGAGGAGATTTGAGCGTGGCTTTTCCTGCGCCGCCCGCCCCCTTTCGGGCGGCGCATTTTTCGCAACCATTCCTCAGGCGCGCGGTGCGGTCGGTCACCGCGCGCCTGCCACTATGTTTTGCAAAAATTCTCTGGAAGCTAGCTTCCAGAACCTTTAAAATAAGTCCGAACATCCTTATAGAAGGACAGCCAATCAGGATATTGCGATTTTGTGGCCGAAATTTCCCACGGTTTTTCCAGGCGGCAAGCCACTTTTTGCCGCCTGAGCTGAAAGTTCGTTTGCACGGAGCGCAAAGTTCAGCACCAATGGTAAAATTATCTTACCATTGGGCGCAGCAGCCGATTTTTTGCATTTCGCCGAAGGCGAAACTTCCAAATTTTCGGAAAGAAAGTGACAATTTTTCCGTGCTTCGCACGGATTGCCCAAAAGCGATAACCACATAACTGTATGAAATATTTTTTGTATGCCAGAAAATCAACGGATGAAGAAGACAGACAAGTGCTTTCGATAGAAGCTCAAGTAACTGAGTTGCATGAATTTGCCCGAAAAGAAAATCTAGAAATAACAAAAGAATTTATAGAGAGCAAGACTGCAAAGGCCCCGGGAAGACCTATTTTTAACGAAATGATTTCTTTAATGGAAACCAGGAATGAAAAGATAGGAATTTTAGCGTGGCATCCAGACAGATTAGCTAGAAACAGCATAGATGGAGGTAAAATCATTTATCTTGTAGATATTGGAAAGATTGAGTCGCTAAAATTCCTTACTTTCTGGTTTGACAACACACCGCAGGGCAAATTCATGCTCAATATCGCTTTTGGGCAAAGTAAATATTACATTGATAGCCTTTCAGAGAATGTAAAGCGTGGCATACGCCAAAAATTAAGACGTGGAGAGTGGCCGGGGCTTGCACCTCCAGGCTATTTGAATGATTTAAGGACTCATACCATTGTGCAAGACCCCACACGCTCTAAAACAATAAAGAAACTATTTTTGGCGTATGCCACCGGCAACCACTCACTTAAATATTTACAAAAATTGTCACTTTCTTTTGGCTTGGTGAGCCGATACAAGAAGAAGCCATTAGCAATCTCAAAGATCCAGAAGATGTTAAAAAATCCATTCTATTACGGAATCTTTATCCATAAAGGAGAGATGTATCAGGGAAGTCACGAGCCAATTATTTCAAAGCAACTTTTTGACAAGGTGCAGCGGGTAATGAAGGGGAGAGGAAAGCCACGAAAAGCAAAAGTAAAGTTGGCTTTTGCTTTTCGTAAAACATTCAATTGCGGTGAGTGCGGCCGCTCAATAACAGCGGAAAAGAAAATAAAGAAGTCAGGCCGCACTTACACCTATTACCGCTGCACCAAAAAGAATGTTATTTGTCATCAAAAGTACCTTGAGGAGCAACCACTAACTGAACAACTCAATGCACTTTTTCAAAAAGTTGCTTTGAACAATGATTTAAAAGATAAATTCCTCAAAGAATGGCAGAAGGATTATAAAAAAGCACAAACTCAGAAACCTTCCGCCCAAAATATCAAACTGGAACTTAAAAATCTCGAAGAAAAACAAATGCGCCTACTGGACGCATACCTCGAGCAAACAATATCAGAAGAAGAATACACAAAAGCCAAAGAAAAAATCATCAACCGCAAAGTAGATCTCAAAGAAAAGCTCAAGTTTGGGCGGAAGGGAAATAATTGGCTCGAACCATTTAAAGAATGGATTTTATCGGCTCACCAAGCCGTTCGCGTAGCGAACACCGAAAATTTGGAAGAGAAGCGAAGCTTCTTGCAAAAAATCGGCTC
>JAHIRL010000007.1 GCA_018818755.1 Patescibacteria group bacterium | reverse complement strand
TAAAGACCTCAGACGAGCCCGCGCCGCAGCCCTCTCCATGATCCCAACAACAACCGGCGCCGCCAAAGCCGTGGGCCTTGTTCTGCCCGAACTCAACGGAAAACTAAACGGACTCTCCGTCCGCGTCCCCACTTCCACAGTTTCATTAGTAGATCTAACTTGTGAAGTTGCCAAAGAAACCAGCGTAGAAGAGGTAAACGCCGCCCTAAAAGCCGCCGCAGAAGGCCCACTAAAAGGAATCCTCGATTTTAGCGAAAAACCGCTTGTCTCCATCGACTACAAAGGCAACACCCACTCATCAATTGTGGACGGCCTCTCAACTCAAGTCATCCAAGGCAACATGGTCAAAGTAATGTCCTGGTACGATAACGAATGGGGCTACTCCGCCAGAATAGTGGATTTGGTAAAAATGATCGGCACGCACGACACGCACGAGTAGCGCGAAGCGCTGCGAGTGCGCTGCCCTCCCTAAAATATAACCCCAATAATATGAGCGAAACACCCACAGACATAGCCGACCTAATTATGGCTTCCCTAGAAGACAATCCATTGGTATTCACAGAACAAGATTACTGGGATTCAAAAGTATTCGGACTTGCGATAGGAGCAATTAAGATTGATGGCCCTCCTGTCATCAACAAAGGCATCACAGGTAAGGAAAGAATTTCACAAACCGATGGAAAAACCGGACTATTAGCATTGGAGATGCATGATAAATTTATTGCCGAAGGAGAAGTAATTCCAGATGCATCCCGTATAAGAGATCATATTTTAAGAATCGTTGAAGAATCAAGTGCCGAAATGTGCAGTTTTATGTAATCAAAACACCTCTTTTTTCAACAACCTCCCCAATTTTTCCAACAACCCTTCCTCCAACGCCTCTTCCTCCAACAACCCTTCCTGCTTCAAAAGCTCCATTACTCTACCTGTAAACTGATCCTTAATTCTTTTCACCTCATCACCACTTAAGGCGTCAACATCCGACACCCCCCTCAACGAAGGCATCACTCGCGAAAATTCAGCAACAATTTTGCCCTTAGCATCAGTAAGCGCACCTTTTACAATAGGAGCACCAATTTCATCAATTTTATCAAAAAACGATTCTTCCTCACGAAGCACTTTACCAACTTTTTTCAAACCCTCTTCTATTTCCTCCTCCGTCAACCCCTCCTTAAAAGTAAGTGTTGCAATCTTATACATGAGTTAAGCTAATATATTTTAAACACAATTTAAACAAAGTTTTTTAATATGTCAAACACCCCTAATACACTTCTCCCAAATAACACTCCTCACAATAAACCTTTTCTGGACGATCAGGCGCAAAACTAGACTGCAAATCGACTCCACATTTATCACACTTGCGTTTCCATAATTTTCGCGGATTCCGCAATACCATCCTATCCTTATACCTCTGCCCATGCCACCTTATCGGCAAAGCTATCCCCAATTTCCTATACATCCTAAGCTCCGGCTCGATTATTTTAAATTTCTTCCCACTAAGCTCACAACAAAACACTTTTTCACAAACTTCATCCCCAGCATCAGTAATATTATCGATAAAATCATCCCCACTACAACCCTCCTTCACTTCCTCAAGCCCTTGCGGATAATGCAAATTCGCCACCGACTCTTTATAATCAAAATAACTGTTCTCCATTGGGAAAAACTCACCCCACTCTCCCCGCTCTCTCATCGCCTCAACAATTTTCGGCACCAGTTTTTCATACTCCTCCCGCGAATACTGTTTGTTAAAAATGCAATATTCCCTATGTCTAAGCCCCACACAGCCAAAACAATTTGAGCAATGGTAAACCAAATCACAATAATAACAATCACTATCATAATAAGAAATCGAACAGGCCACGCAACGAACATTATGATTACTGGCGTGCTGTTCATACAAAAGCTCACAACCAAAAGCCGCCTGATAAGTATCCATTGAATCCTTCACCTTAAAAACATCATGGCAATATCGAAGATCTTCACATTCCGTCACATTAAATCCCCTATAAACATTTTTGGAAAAATAAATAACATCCCCTACACAATTTTCACAATTGATGATTTTCGCATATCGCCGCGGAAAATCACTCAAAAATTCATCAAAAAACTTCTTTCGCCAATCCTTAAAAATCTCATAACTTCCCAAATCAATCTTCCCCATCTTCTCCAAATATTCCTCCTTTGATAACTGCCGATTTTTAAAACAATACTGCTTATTCCGCAAACCCACACACATAAAACAATTACTGCAACCCCGACAATCATACAAAAACCGTGAATCCCGACAATCCTCGCAATCCACCACATAAACACAATCATAACAACGCCGACAAAACTGACATTCACAACAAAACTCACTCTCATACATATAACAACAATCAACCAGATTCCGACCATTCAAACACCAATCGCTATAATAAATATCCTCCCCCACCGTATCTACCGCCAAATAACAATTCTTAGCATTTTCCACATGATTGCAATAATCACAATTCACAGAATTTTTTAGATAAACGGCCGGCCTCGGAACAGTATGTACAAGTTCATTAAACTGCTCAAAAAACCCACGAGAAAAATCATAATCCCTCCCATAATCAAGTGCATCCCACTCATCCCCCCACCAAATCCCCGCATCATAAACCTTAAAATCCTTTTTTGGCGAATACATAGTCAAAATCGATTTCCCTGAAAAATCACACTTCCTCTTATAAAAATTCTTCTCATTGCGAAAAGCCATCCGCCTCATCTGCCTACACTCCGGACACAATGTCGGATGCGGCAAATCAAAAACCCGCCCCCCAATCTTGGGAGAAAGCTTCTCCAAAAACCGCTCATCTTCAGCACTAACCTCAAACTCCGCCAAACATTGTTTGCAAATTTCCATACCCAAATTTTAATACACCTCCTTCAAATAGCAAGCTTCGCAAAAAATCCTCTCAAATCCCTTATCCTCCTGCCAATAAGTCACAACCTCCCCAGAGCAACCTGCACACTTCACCATCCGCCCCTCAAGCCCCATCAATTCCCCAAATCTCCTCTTATTTCTCTGCTCCGGATACAAGGCCGGCAAAGACAAACCCAGCCGCCTATAAAAATCCAGCTCATGCTTCACAAATTTATAAGGCCTCCCCGTCTCCGCACAATTAACAACCAAATTCAAAGCATCATCCCCAAACTCAGCATCCGCCAAATCCCGCCCATCAACCCCGGCAACCTCACTTTCCGGCTCAGACTCCAGCCAAGCCCCCTCAGGCACATCACAATAAAAAGCCGCCAAAGATAAATTAAATCCATTATAAGCAAAACGATACGGCAACATCTCGCCAAACTCCCCCTCCTCCCGCATTTTCTCAGTCAACTTCTCCACAATTTCCTCATACTCCTCCCGTGAAAACTGCTTATTCAAAATGCAATATTCCCGCCGCTTCAAGCCCACACAGCCAAAACAATGCCGACATCCAACACACTGATCCACATAAAAACAATCACTGCAATCCGTGGCAAAAATCGAAAATTTCACATTATTCAAATCCGTAGACTGCGAAACCTCATAACACTTCTCCCCCCGGAAAAGCCCGCTACAATCCATACAATCCTTAGTCTGCGGACAACGCATAGCATAAGCATCATCCTCGCAATCCTCCAAAAAATAGCACTCCCCACAGCCCTTACTATCCGTCAAATAATTTCCCGAACAATTTTCCGTATTGATATTGATCGAAGCCCGATGCCAAGCATCCTTCCGCAAATGTCCCCAAAACTCCGCATCCAACTCCCCAATCCTAGCCCGCGAACCCAAAGCCAATTCCCCCACAATTCGCTCATACTCCTCCCGAGAATACTGTTTATTTTTGATACAATACTGCTTGTTGCGCAGATTCCAACACATGAAACAATTACTACAGCCCCGACAATCATACAAAAACCAAGAATCCCGACACTCCTT
>JAHIRL010000006.1 GCA_018818755.1 Patescibacteria group bacterium | reverse complement strand
TTTGCTTGGAGTGATGATAAATTCCGGTGTGCCGACCATTCAGGCCCTTAGGTCATTGGTACATCAGATAGAGAACCCCAAGATGCAGTTGATTTGTGAAGATATGGTTACCAGGATTGAGGAAGGTGCTAGTTTTTCCGAAGCGATGTTGGATTTTCCGGATGTGTTTGAAGATAAAGATGTGGGTATGGCACGAGCGGGTGAGGCTTCGGGACAGTTGAGTAATTCACTTGGAAATTTGGCCGATGAAACTCAAAAAGCTTATGCAATTAAAAATAAGGTGAAAAGTGCAATGATTTATCCGGCCTTGGTCATGGGGCTTTTGGTTGTGGTGGTTATTGCGATGATGGTGTTTGTGGTACCTAGATTGAAAGATCTTTTTAATTCCGTGGGGGAGAATTTACCACTTATTACCAGGATCGTTGTGGGGATTAGTGATTTTTTGGTTAATCAAAAATTGATAGTGATTGGAGTGATGGCTATCTTGGTTCTCGGGGTGTCCGCATTTAGGAAGACCGATGCTGGGATTGCCTTCATAGATAGGCTTTTGTTAAAGCTGCCGGTGATCGGAAAACTTTTCAAGGAATCATATTTGGCAAGGTTTGCCAGTACTTTGAGCAATTTGTTGAACAGTAAGCTGTCTATTGTTGATACTCTGCAGATTACGGCTAACTCTATTGGGAATGAGATGTATAGGAGAAGGTTGTTGCTAGCTAAGGAGGATATTAAGCAAGGTATTCCTTTGGCGGAAACTTTGACTGAGAGTTATTTGTTTCCGGCGATGTTGATAAATATGATTGAAGTGGGGGAAAAAACTGCGCAGTTGGATGAGATGATGGAGAAGGTGGCGGCTTTTTATGAAGATGAGCTGGATACGAGTGTGAAGGGATTGAGTAAAATTTTGGAACCTTTAATCTTGATTTTTATAGGTATAACCGTGGGAGGTGTCGTGGCGGCGATTATGCTACCGGTACTGCAATTGTCTAGTTTGGCGGATCAACTTTAGCATAAAGAATTTTTTTTATTCGTTGGATGATATGCGTCAAAGGCTTCGACTTGAATTTTTTGGTCAATAAGGTAAAATTTTGTTAACGAAACTTTAAAATATATTTAGACCTCAAATATTTCCTAAAAATTCTTATGAAAAAAGGTTTTACACTTATTGAATTGCTGATCGTGATTGCGATTATCGGTATTTTGGCGGTGGCATTCTTGCCAAGTATTCTTGGTGCGCCGGCAAAAGCGAGAGATACACAAAGAATCGCTCATGTACAAAAGATTGCATCTGCGTTGAGTTCACAAACTATTGGAACATCGATAACAGCTGGTGGATGTGTTGCCGGAACTACAGGAACAGTGAATCCCGCTTTGGTTGCGGCTGATTTTGGAGGAAAGATTCCTGAAGATCCTGTGGCTACAAATGTTGTTGGAGGATGTACGGGTGGATATGCGGTATATACTGACAGTAGTGATACTTATAGTTTCGGGGTTGTTGCGAATGCAGAAAATTGGGAGAATGGAAATGTGGTTTGTGGCAGTTTGGCGGCAGATAGTTATGATGATGACTTGAGTGCAATAATTACTGATGCGGTAGCACCTGCTGCGGATGGAACCGGTGGCACTATGTGTTATGCGGTTTTGGTTCAGTAGTTTTAGAGAAAATTCATTTTAAAAAGCCCCTTTGGGGCTTTTTTTTTGTGAGGAAAGTTGAGAAAAACCTGAAATTTTTCTCAATGGGGGGCTTTTTTTTAATGTGTCAATTCAAACTCTGCGAGCCGATAGTCTAAAATTTCATTTTTTGGCTTTGCTGTGCTATATTTTTGAACTGGAGGAGCTAGAATTCCTCATGACTCTCATACCTTGAAAATGGCTTAATGATCAGTAATATCAAAAATCGTTGCATTTGGGTTCTGTTGTTTATGATTACTTTTACCCAAATCATCCCCTATCCTGTGGCCTATTCGCTGACCTTTTTTGCTAATCCTGTTCCCGTGGCGCAGGCGGCTACAACTTCGTATGTTGCGGAGGCACAAGCGGAAAAGGACAATCATGCCGAGACCTATGGTTTGGTGGCTATTGTGGTGGATGATTCGCTTGTTGGTCGAGATGGATATACCGGACTTGGAGATACTTATTCCGAAAAATTGAATGAATATACTATTTTGGGGAGAGTTCGGCGTTATGCTGACGATATCGTGCGGAATAACGATTATATAGACACTAAAATTCTTTACTTCGACAAGGACGAGCAAAGTGTGCAAGATTTGGCGGCGGCTCTGGAAAATCTATATATAAATGGGACAAGTGAGCGCAATCGCCTTGCGGGAGCGATTTTTGTAGGGGATATTCCTCTACCTGTGGTAAATAAAAACGGCAATCGCTATGTGAGTGTTTTCCCGCTGACCGATTTTGAGGATAAGGCTTTCATCTATGATCCGCAGTTGGATATTTTTAATCTCAATGCCGAGGTTGCCTTTCCTAAGCCGGAAATTTGGCATGGAGTGATCAAGGCACCTAATCACGGAGATAGCGATGATCAGCGAGAGGTCGCCTTAAATGAGATGGCTAAGTTCTTCGATAAGAATCATTTATATTATCTGGGAGTACCGGAGTATGCCGATTTTAATAAAAAACTCTTTTTTGGGGATTTGGTGCATGAGGAGGAAAAGCTTTTTCCGGAACTTTATGCCTACTATATGAGGTATTTGGATTCTTTGGAGGATCAGGCTTTTAATCGTTACAACAAATTCTGGGCCAGTGAAATTACGCAGATTCAAATGGAAGGAGTGGAGATGGCGGAGGGTAGTCTGGGGGCAAGTATGGTTGAGGGAATTACTTCTGGGGATATGTTTAAGGATTTGCCGGATATTTATTCCAAACAAATTATTGACCAGGCTTTGAGCCCTTATGCGAATCTTACAAAAAAATATATTTCTCAGCTTAATAATTGGGTGGATTATACCGGGCGTTATAACACGCAAAGTGTCTCCAACATCCCGACAATAATGACGATGAAGGATGAGTATTCGAAGTTGTATTTGAAAAATGTGAGTCTGGCATTGGAAAAAGCTATTGATACTGTGGTTGATGAGGTGCAGGAACCTTTGCCGATCTTGGAATATAGTAAGTTGACGGGGCAGATCGGGAATGGAGCGGTTGATCCGGAAAATGAGGATGGGGCGAGCTATTTTGAGGTAGAAACTCATGGAGCTGAGGATGCTGGGACAATTGTTCTGGACGGCTCAGGCGAGGAAAATGCTTTGTATATGCGCTATCATTATGTGAACGCGGTAAATGGAGAGATGTATGTAAATGGGATAAGTGAGGATATTATTGATAGCCCAAAACTTTGTAGTTTTTATTTGGGATCGACCAAGGAAGATTATTTTGATGAGAATAATGTCTTTGACCCAAAAAGTGTGGGGGGAGATTATTCCGTA
>JAHIRL010000005.1 GCA_018818755.1 Patescibacteria group bacterium | reverse complement strand
TCCCATCTAAAATATTATCATCAAAAGTCGTTCCCGGCGTCACCACTCGCATAACCTCCCGTTCCACAATCCCTTTTCCAGTTGGCTCCGTAATCTGATCACAAATCGCCACCTTTTTTCCCGCACGCGTCAACTTCGCCAAATATCCATCCACCGCATGAAAAGGCACACCGCACATAGGAGCCTTACTATCGCCGCCCTTACTCCGCGCAGTCAGCGTAATCTGCAAAATCTTGCTGGCCTCAATAGCATCTTCAAAAAACATCTCATAAAAATCTCCCATCCTAAACATCAAAATGGCATCTTCATACTCAGCCTTTATTTTCTTATACTGCGCCATCATTGGCGTAAGATTGCCCATAACTCTGCCCTTAAATTTTCACCCCCGGATCACCATTGTAAACGAATTTTTTATTTTTTTAAACCCCATAAGAAATTGCCTTCTCTCCATAAAGTTTTTTCATATTATCAATCGAATAAAACAATTTTTCTTTCTCATGATCTCGTTCAAATAAGTCCAAATTATAATCTTTAATGAGTCCACAGACCCCCACACCAACCAATCTAAAATCTTCCGAGCTTTCCCGATTTTCCAAAAAGAGTTTCTGCATCTGAGGGAAAACATCACTATCACAGCAACTTGGACGCAGCAAATGCCTTTGAAAATTATAATTGAGGAATGGATGCCCACCCGCCGCCCTTTTATATCTATTTTTAATAACAATCGTCCGCGCCTTCAGTTGATGAGCCCTTAGCTTGGATAACACAATTACACTCATTTCTTTCAAAACCTTCATTAGTTGATTTTCCGTTGGTGCACTATAAAAAGTGTGCTCCTTGGAAATAGATTTAGGCAAACTTGGAATAAAAACAACAGGAGAATTATCTATTCCACAGGCCCTTTTCCACAAGGGAATCATGTTAACTGTAAATTTTTCAATCATTTCATTTATGTTTAAAGAATTAAAATCACCTAAAGTTTTGTAGCCAAAGCGTTCCAAGACCTCAAAAGTCCTCGGTCCTATTCCTGGCAAAGCCCGAAGTGGCAGAGGAGATAAAAACTCCCGCTCTTTTCCATAAGGAATAATAGTTAATTTATGAGGTTTATTGACACTGCAAGCGACTTTTGCCACAGTTTTATTGCTGGCTAGCCCACAGGAAACAGAAATCCCCAGACTTCGATAAACATCAAAAAGCAAAGCCCGCGCAATATCCGCCGCTCCCATTTTATGCATTTGCTCACAACCACTCACATCCAGATATGCCTCATCAATAGAGGCCATTTCCACAGCTGGAGTATATTTTAAAAAAATCTGATACATTCTCTTGGAAAAATCTCTATATGCATCGAAATTGCCTTTTACGCAAATTCCCTTTGGACAAAGGCGTTTAGCCTGATACATCGGCATTCCTGTCTTTATACCACAGGCTTTAGCCTCATAGCTGGCGGCGGAAACAATTCCATGATTATCATTCTCCTCCGCTCCAACCATTATGGGTTTGCCCTTTAGTGTAGGATTTAGCACCTGCTCTACGGAGGCAAAAAATGCATCCGCATCAATGTGCAGGATGCACCTTTTTCTTTGATTCAATGGTAAACTGAACATTTCTATTTTCTGGATTAAAACATTACGGTTTGATCATTCAATTTATAGGAGTGCTTTTTCATAGATCTTCTTAGAGTTACAATTTTTTGCCAGAAACTCCTTTTTTTCATGTTGAAAGCTTTTCTCCACCCTTTTTTAGGGCAAATCTTTGATCTGTTCATTTTTAGTTTTTGTTTTTTCTGGGTGTCGATGGTGATTGTAAGAAACATATTTTTAGGGTTAAAAAAATTGGGTCTATTTAACAAGGCACAAACAATTGTGTTTTTTAATCAGGCTTTTGAAAATTTTCAGAGTTGCCGGATCAAGGTAGATACCACTCCCTGAATCACTAATTCATTTTCCGGATAAATATCTTTATAATCTTTGTTCTCCGCTTTCAAGTAAACCTTTCCATCCTTCTTCATATAACGCTTTAGAGTATTTTGATTATCCACTAGAGCAATAACTATGTCTCCATCTTTTGGAGTCTTTTTTGTATCTACAACGGCAAGATCTCCCTCATAAATTCCCGCCTCAATCATGCTCTGCCCACTAACGGTTAAAAGAAAATAATCAGTAGCATTTTTTGCGATATCTTCTCCCACAGTCATCCAGCCATTGATGTATTCCTCAGTGACAACAGGGCCTCCGGCAGGAATTGTACCCAAAATCGGTAGCTTT
>JAHIRL010000071.1 GCA_018818755.1 Patescibacteria group bacterium | reverse complement strand
GTGCCGTTCCATACTCCGCTGGTGATTGTGCCAAGGGTTGTGATACTGCTTGTGCCCACCCAGGTTGATAGTGCTGTGTTTTCAACATTGTTTAAACTTAGCGTTGTCTTCACAGCTGCTGCGTCTGCGTCGTCCAGAATTGTGCGAACGAAGGCTGTTAGGTCGGTTGTGGCGTAGGTATCGGAAGCAGTTGTATATATCATCTTGTCTGCCGCTGTTGTGAGACCGGATATTGAGGTTAGCCCTGTGTCCAGGGTTTGGTAACTGCCTAGGTCTGAAGTTAGGGCGATGGTGCCGCTGGCATCCGGAAGGGTTAGCGTTCTGTCCGCTGTCGGATCGGTAACCGTGATTGTTGTTTCATAGTCGTTGGCGGTTAGGCCTTCGAAAATTAGTGGGGAGGCTCCGCTCAATACTGAGCCTGTTAAATCCAAAATTCCGGCGGCTGTTAAACCTCCATCAAGATAGCCCATTCCATCCACTTCTAGGTTGCCGCTAATAAATCCGTCATTGTTGGAGGTTAATGAATGGCTGCCAGATCCGCTTCCAAGATGAAGTCCAACCTCCGGAGCATCTTTGCCTATTCCAAGTTTTCCAGTTGTGTCCAGGGATAGCATTGTGTTTGTTCCAGGCGTTGCTCCATCACCAATACGCAAATAATCGTTATCATCTCCTAGTGCATCTTCAACCACGCTTATCCAAAAATCTGTATCCCCTGCAGTTGTTGCGTTGAGGATAATTGAAGGGTCGGCTTTGTCTATAGTCAGATTTTCGGCCATGGTTGTGGCTGTTGTAAGATCGACCCAGCTTGCGGCTACATCGTCGTAGACATAAATGTTTCCATCTGTGGAATTGTAGTAGATTGCACCGCCGTTCGGTGATGTTGGAGCGCTAGTTGTGGAATATGCGCCAAAACTCAAATCCGATGCGTAGGAATAACCTACTGCGTTTATTGGGCTTCTAGGGGTCATTTCCGAATCTGTTCCTACGGTCACGCCAAGCCAATAGGCAGAACTAAAGTCCAGATCCAGACTTGTTACAGATCCCAGTTGTACGCCAAAGTAGCCGTTAGTTACGGTTACCGATTGCGTTTCCGTCCAGAGGGTTGCGCCTGCGGAAAGAGCATCGTAGATTGTGAAGGTCATACTGTATGTGCCTGTCAAAGCGTCATCGCTAGAATCTGTCAGGTGACCTTCGTAGCCAAGATAATGCGGTACGGAAAGCGCGCTTGCTTCGTTCGAGAAGATTTTTAAAAAGCTTAACTGGCCAATCATTAAGCTAAGTAGAAGCAGTAATATAAGAAACTTTGTTTTTGTTTTGAACTGTTGCAACATTTATTTTTGTTTTTGGCGTGCGTTTTTTTGGCTTTTCTATTTTCGATAGCGATTTCCAACCTTCGCTGTTACTATCAAAAATCCTATTATTATAGCAAATATCAGGGAAATTTTCAAGTCTAAGATGGAGGATCTTTTAAGCATGAAGTCTTGATTGAAAATTCCTGCCTCCAAATTGATCATTTCGGATGTGTAGGAACGATATCCTGGCTTTGTTATATGGAAAAAGTACTTACCCGCAGGAAGGATTAGAGAGTATTTGCCTTCCTCATTGCTATATTGAGGGTTTAGTTGATTGTATTGGCTGGCATTCCAAAGCTCAAAACTACCGTTTTTTTGCAGTTGATACACATGAATTTTTGCAAGGTAGGCTGGCTGAAAATTGTTTATGAAAGGCAAAATTACAGGGTACTTTGAGGTGTAAATCCTACCCTGTGTTTTTACTTCTATATTTTTTTCGAGTTTTTGTTCTTTGTTTTTGATGATCATTTTGAAAGATCCTTCTTCAGTGGGAGTTTTTATCATTCCGTAATATTTGTCGCTTTCCAGATCATAATTAAGAAAATAAGATTGGCCATTAATTTTCAGTTCAATTTTTGCCGGTTTTTCCTTTATTTGTGTGGCGGGTATAGCTATCAAGATATTGGAATCTTCGTATACAATAAGCCCTTTTTCTTCATCCTCAAGGATTTCAACTTGTTGACCTTCCTGATCTTTTTCCTCTATGTCTTTTTCTGTTGGAATTTGTTCAATTCCCTCTATAATTTCAACTTCTTTCAAAGTTGTGGTCAATGGGATTGGTGGCAGTTCATCTTCGGGAGGTTCTTCGCCGGGGATATCTTCACTTGGGATATCTTCACCCTCAGTGGCTTCTTTTTCCTCGAGTAATTTAGGGATTTTTATTTTAACAAATGCTCCAGAAGATCTGTTCTCGTCTTCATCTACAACAAAAAGTGTGTAGTTGTAGTCTTTTCCATATTCAACATTGAGATCTGTGTACTGATCCGCTAGAGATTCAAAAATTGTTCCCTCCCCATCTTTTTCAATAACAATGTGAGATAAATCGTTGATTGATGGATTTTCCCAACTTAATTTTACAGTTTTCCCATAGACCTGCGCTTTGAGATTTGCGATGTTGGGAACTATTGTGGGAATGGGCTTTGTTTTGAGGTTATACACAAGGCTTTCTGATAAGTTTTTGGCCTTGTCCCAGAGGTTAATGGTCAAATTGTAGTCTGTATTCGGTAGGAGATTTTCCAGAAAAACACTGTGACTTTTGCTGTATTTTTCTTCTGCTGGAGTTGTAAAATTTAATTTCGGTTTTTTCCCGTACTGGATATATGAAATTGTGTCCTCATTGGTTTCAAATTCAAGTGTGATTTTATAACTTTCCGCTTTGAATTTTATTTCTTTAATGAAAGGATCTTTTTGATCCTTGGGAAGTATTGTCACTCCTCCACTATCGATACTGCTCGCTGAGTCATCATCATCGTCATCCCCTGCTGGTAGGACTACCTCCTCCTCAGGATTTGGACTCGCTGAGCCTTGGTCCATGCTATAATTGTCACTTGTTATACTGCCAGAGAGAGGACTACCGCTTTGGTCGAGGCCGTAATTTGTAGAACTGACCTCACCACTTATTGGATTAATACTGCCGTTGTAAATACGGTAACTATCGCTTGTTGTCACCGCTAAAGCGCTTAAGTTTAATCCTGTTAATGTAAGAATGACCAGAATGGAAAAGATTTTTTTCATGAGGCGATTATAAAACTAAAAAGTAAAAATGTCATGGCTTTCCCTGGGGATTTTCGTGACAAGAATGAAGAAATATGGCGAAGATAGTACGAACTTATAGGAGTAGGGCCTAGCTTGGGAAGATGTATTCTCCTGCATAGTATTATGGGTGAACGGGAAAAATCGAAGATTTTTATGCTGGCGGAGAGGGGGGGATTTGAACCCCCGCGCCGACGGAAGCCGACCTACAGGATTAGCAATCCCGCCCCTTCAGCCACTTGGGTACCTCTCCGCGCTAAAGCTATTAAAGCCTCATCAATATATTGAAAAGCTCTATTTAAGTCCAGCTGTTTTTGCTTATTGAAGAATATCCCAACTACCAAGCATTTCGAGAGCGGTGGGCAAGTATTTGTCGTATTGATCCGCAATCGCCGTGTAAGACCAGGCAAAAAATACCCTACCAGCGGGGTGAGGCACAATTATCTGATGTTGTTTAAATTTTTCGCCCTTAGCAATACTGTATTCGGCATCAAACATCACTCCTTCCAAATCTCCATGCATATATGTTTGGGGGTCGGAAATTTCCAATGTTTCCATCTTTGGGAACCCTTCCTTAAAATCTTCAAGGATTTTTGTAAGCCCTTCTTCCGATTCCAGATTTTGGATTTTTATGGCTACCTTTCCATTGCTGAATCCCAATGTGAAATTCTTCTTATCATCGTCTCTTAGCCATTCTCCCGGATAATTTATGCTGTATCCCAACTCCTGTTGGTAAAAAGTTTTTGTAAGTGACAAATCTTCCTGCTCAGGTCGTTCCACTTTTGGTGCAGCTTTTTCTACACCGCAGGCTGTCAAAAACACAACTATAATAAAAAGGAAGAGGATCTTTTTCATATCATAAATATAATCCATTTAATTGCCTTTGCCAACGGCTTCTTGGATATTTGAGTAGCCATCTTTCTCAAGGAGCTCGACCATTCCTCGATTTATTTCACTCATCAATTGAGGTCCCTCGTAAATCATTCCGGTAATTAGCTGAAGCAGATTGGCTCCAAGTTTGATTTTTTTGTAGGCATCTTTTGCCGAGAAAATTCCACCAACTCCAATAATAAGCATTTTCCCCCGGGTTTTTTCGTAAATATGAGATATGACTCGATTGGCTTTCCTCTCAATATTCTTGCCGCTCAATCCTCCCCTGCTTTTCTCCTTCTTGCTCAAGTTTGTGCAGATAAAACCGTCTACGCCGTACATTTGAGCCAGTTCAACTATTTCGTCCAGGGATTGGCGATTTAAATCCGGTGAAATTTTTAGTAGAAGCGGTTTTTCGTTGCGAATTTTTTTAATTTCCATAAGTAGGGCCCGAACATTTCCAGTCTTCAAAAATGTCTCCGCTCCGTAGCTGTTTGGGCAACTAATATTTAAGACATCCATATCTCCAATATTTTTGAATCTTTTGTAAGTTCGTAGATAATCTTTCACCCCCTGATCACGCCCGCAAGTTTCGCGACAATTTGTACGGGCAATGCTGATTAAAACTGGCATTTTGTATTTTGTACGCTCCATGCGCGAAGCAATCGCCTCGGCCCCATTATTCTTGAGTCCGTAATTAACCCGCAGACTTTTCTCGTTGATAATGCGCCAAAGTCGCGGCCTCGGATTCCCCTCGCAAGGATCGGCGGTGATGGAACCAACCTCACTAAAACCAAAACCACTAAGCCTTATTGTTTCTACAATCTCAGCATCTTTATCAAATCCCGCAGCCAGTCCGAGAGGTGTCTCAAATTTGATCCCTTCAATTTTTTGGCTGAGTTTTTTATTTTTATAGGTGAAGAAAAAACCAGTGATTGCTCTTGTTACTGGATTGCTTTGCAAAACTCTGGAAAAACGGACCATCCAAACATGGATAAATTCCGGATCCATGCTAAAAAAAATCGGCTTGGCTATCCATTTGTACAAAAATCCTATAATCCAATTCCTTATTTTCGTGAACATTTCTCGTCTCATGTCCTGCATTTTGCAGGCAAATTTCTAAAAAGGCAACTAGATAAATTTAACTGTATTCCACCATTCCTTAATAAAATCCGGGCGACGATTTTGGTATTTCAAATAATAAGCATGTTCCCAAACATCAAGGTTGAGAATCGGTTCATGTCCGAGTGTATAAGGGGAATCCTGATTTGGAAGACTGTATATTTTTAATTTCCCATTTTCATCCCGTACAAGCCAGGCCCAGCCGGAACCAAAATGCGTGGCGGCGGCATTGCTAAATTCTTCTTTGAAACTCTCTAGGGATCCAAATGTTTCTGCAATTTCTGATAAAAGTGCTTCGTCCTTTGGGCGGGCTGGATCAATAGTTTTCCAGTAAATATTATGATTGATGTATCCGCCTCCGTGGTTGCGAATTGCTGTGCGTGTTTTTTCGTCGACATCTAAATTCTTGAGTTTTTTGAGAAGATCTTCTGCGGACATTTCCTGCAAATCAGGGTGATTTTCCAGGGCTGTGTTAAATTTATCCGTGTAGGCTTGATGGTGTTTACTGTGATGAATCTCCATAGTTTTTGCGTCCAGAAAAGGCTCTAAAGCATCATAGGCGAAGGGAAGTGGTGCAAGTTGATGTGTCATAAAAATGAGGTTACATATTATTTGTTGGTTTTTCGGGCAAGTTGTTTCTTTAGTTTTTTTATTTCATTTTTTAGCTCGATCATTTTTAATTCTCTGCCAACTGTAATTTTGTGAAATTTTTCCATTTCAATGATTTTGTTTTTTAAGTCGTTTTCTAATTTTTTACTCTCACTTATGTTTCTGATAATTGACTGCACTATTTTTTCGCCTTCCCTGATCACTATTTTTGCACTTATGCTAACAGGAATTTTTTCTCCATTTTTTGTTATGTGTTCCCCTTCAAAAACCACGGATTCTTTTTTTAGTAGTTTATCTATTCTCGCAGGCATCAATTTTGCGCTTTGTGGGCTATCAATCATTGAGAGAAAAGACCCTATCAATTCTTTTTTATTGTAGCCAAGATATTTGCAGGCATTGTCATTGACTTCGAGGATCTTCCCTTTGATATTGTGTAATATAAGAGCATCATTCATGTTTTCAACGATATTTCTTGTTTTTTCTTCACTCTCTCTAATTTTATCTTCACTATTTTTTCTTTCAGTAATATCTTCAAAAACTGTTGCAAAATATCCTTTTTTGGGACTATATGCTGTCACCGAATACCACTTTTTAAGAAGTGATGAGTATTGATCTATTCGTAATGGTTTACCTGTAAGTGCAACATTCCCGTATAGTTTAATCCAGCTTGTGCTGTCTTTATCGATCCCGGGGAATACTTCGGTCACTTTTCTCTGAATAATACTCTCCTTGGTGCCGGTTAATTTTTCGAAGGCCTGATTTGTTTCCAGGAAAATGTAGTCTATTGGCGTTCCTTTTTTGTCGAGGACAATTTTATGAAAAGCAAATCCATTGGACATATTGTCAAAAAGTGACTGGTATTTTTCCTGAGATTCTTTGACTTCTGTTATGTCCTGAAAAACTCCTTTTGTTAGCAGGATTTTGTTTTTTAAATCGTAGGTGTTTTCTCCAAGGAAGTGGATATGAATAACTTTTTTCTTTTTTTGCACCATCCTGAATTTAAGTTCAATTTTGGAATGATTTTTTTTTGATTTATGCATATAACTTTGTACTCTCTTCAAATCTTCTTTGTGAATGCTTTTTAAAAACTGGTTCTTTGTACAAGGAATCTCTCCAGGTTCGTAGCCCTGTAATCTGTAAAGTCCGTCTGTCCAGTATTCTTTTCCTGTATTCCAGTTTCTTTCAAAATATCCTAGATGTGCTATCTTCTCGGCTCTGCTTATTGCTTCAATGTGTTGCAAAAGTTTATCCTCAAATTCCACTTTATCCTGAATACCTCTTATCCCTCCTGAAATTCCCAAGACTTCTCCATTTTCCATTATGCGTGCACCAGTCTCTTCCACCCAAATATATTTGCCATTTTTATGTCTAATTCTGAATCGAGTCGGGTTTGAGTTTCCGGTATTCAGGGTGTCTGCAAAACTTGCCATGATCGGTTTGATATCATCCGGATGGATATATTTCGTAAGATTTGTTCCGATAATTTCCTTAGGACTATATCCATACACTTTGCAATTTGGAGAAATAAAAGCAATCTCACCGTTTATAGATGATGAATAAATTACATCTCTGCTATTATCGACAAGATTGCGATATTTTTTTTCGCTTTCCAAAAGTTGTTTTTCCGCTTTTGCTCTATCGCTGATATCGCTTAAGGCTCCTGCTATCCCGATCATTTTCCCATTTTCATCTTTTAGAGGAGATTCGTTAATTTCCACCAAAATTTTTGTACCATTTTTTTTCTTTGCTTCCAATATGTAGGATGGCTGTTTTTTACCTGTTTTTAGGGCTTTTTGCGTGAGTTTAAAACCCAAATTATTTATTGGGTTGTCTGTTATCAATTTAGTCCAACTAATCATCATTTCTTTGGGCGTATAACCCATAATTTTTTTGCTCTGAGGGCTGACATAGGACAGAACATTCTTAGTATCCTGGATATAAAAAATCTGATTGGAATTTTCAACCAGATTCCGATATTTTTCTTTTAAACTAGCCGTGACCGATGGCTTTTTGGTCATAGTAAAGAGGGGGTGAGGTTTTTTCCATTCTAGTATAAAAAATACTAAAAAGAAATTTGAATTTTTCTCTTACCAGTTAACTGTATAGCAACATTCGCTATGTCCTTTCTTCCTACATTCTTCCGAATTGTCGTGAGTCACGCTAACTTGGAGTGATTTTTGTGGCTTGAACATCCTGGCCATTGACTCAATAATACCCTTATCAAAGTCGCAAGGGTAAGGATTGTCGCAAATTATTTCGGCTGTGTTTTCGTC
>JAHIRL010000070.1 GCA_018818755.1 Patescibacteria group bacterium | reverse complement strand
CCCATGCGAAAACAGACAATTCTTGCATCCCTTCAAATCAAAAGAAAAATAACAATCATTGCAATCGGTACAATGGTCCAAATGCACGCACTTATAGCACTTGCCCGAAAAAATGCACTCATAGCAAAGCTCACTTTCATAAAGCCAATAGTAGTCGAGGCAGTCGCGATTTTTAGTGGAATATCGCCCATACATGCAGTCCTCCTCGTAGTGATTGCCGAAGGTTAGATAGCAATTTTTGTTGGCGAAGGAATAGTTGCAATACTCGCTATTCTCGGATTGTTTATTGACCAATGCCAAACGCGGAACCTCTTTCATCAGCTCCCCAAATTGCTCAAAGAATGGCCGACTTGGATCATATTCCCGCCCAAAGCTAAGCGCATTCCAGCCATCTCCCCAAAAACATTCCTGACAATAAACCTTGAAAGGGGAGTCCTTGTGATAGGTGGAAACAGTCGATTTTCCGCAGAGATCGCAGGGTTGCTTGTATAGCGTTTTCTCGTTGCGGAAGGAAAGCCGTTTTTGTTCACGGCAGGAAGGGCAGTTTTGCGATTCGCCAACTTTCAGTTTTGCCAAAAGTGTTTTCTCCTGAGGGGAAATCTCAAACTGGGTTGAACATTTTTCACAAGTTTTCATAAGCGAATATTACTCGCCATTTTCTTCGGATTCAAGCTCAGCATAATGCATGGCGGCTTCACCCGGGGGCATCTCCACATATTCACCATCTACTAAGACGCTAACAGTTATAGTTTCAATTCCTGTGTATTCAGCAATTTGCAAAGCAGTATCAGTCTCGTCATTAAGAAACTCGGAAGAAAAGCCAGCACCCCAACAACAGTCTAAACCAAAACCCTCTGTTGTGATTCTAAAAGTCATAAAATAATTTGTTAATTGCCACAAGAATACCATTAACTGGTCTTTGGTCAAGGTTAACCAAAATTTCGACCTCAGGAAACACTTTTTAAACTACCTTCCCCTGACACAGCTCGCACCAAACCGTCGTTCGTCCCGCAATCTTCCCGCGTTCAAGCACACCCCCACATTTCAAACACTCCTTCCCACTTTGCTCGCGGCAGGAAGGGCAGTTTTGCGATTCTCCAACTTTCAGTTTGTCCAAAAGTGCTTTCTCCTGAGGGGAAATCTCAAACCGGGTTGAACATTTTTCACAAGTTTTCATGAGCGAATATTACTCGCCATTTTCTTTGGGTTCAAGTGCGGCGTAATGTTTGGCAGCTTCACCCGGGGACATCTCAACATATTCACCATCCGCCCCCAATACTCTAACGACCACAGACGGTGTCCCCTCCGTGATTTCAACAAGGCCCGAATCATCCATAGAATTATCAAGGCCCAATTCCCGACGAAACTTTTCAGCTTGAGCTCGAAAATCTTTGCTTCTCCAAAAACTTTCTTCATTATCTCCAAGTTCCTCAACAAGTCTTAGTGACATACTCCTAAGGTTAAAAATTTTCTCTAGTATTTCACATATAAGATTTTTGTCAAATTTCGCCGTGTCGATACGGCCGGGTTTATGCGCAATTATCAAAACTCCAACTTCCCCTGCACCTCCCCCTGACACACCTCACACCAAACCGTCGTCCGTCCCGCAACCTTCCCGCGTTCAAGCACACCCCCACATTTCAAACACTCCTTCCCACCTCTCCCATAAACATACAAAAGCTCCTGATTCTTACCCTTCCCCCCAAAAGCATCCTCAAAATCCGAAATGCTCGTCCCTCGATTGCGTATACCCTGTTTCAAAGCCACGACAACCCCCTCAAACAACTTCTCCAACTGCCCACGACTCAACTTCTCCATCCTTGCATCCGGCCGCACCCCCGCATAAAAACAAGCCTCATCGGCATAAATATTTCCAACCCCCGCCAGCACAGTTTGATCCAATAAAACTTTCTTCACAGCTCCCCGCTTCCCCTCAAAAACCTCAGCCCCAACATCCCCTAAAAGTGGCTCCGGCCCCAATTTCCAAATCCCCGTCAACTTCTCATACTCTTCCGCCGAACTTACCCACACTCTTCCAAACTTCCGCATATCACAAAACTTCAAATTCAGCCCCCCCGAAAACCTCATCCGCACTCTCTCAAACGGCAACTCCCCGCCATCCTCTTCTGCAATCAGCCTCCCGCTCATCCTCAAGTGCACTGTGACCACAAATCCGCTCGAAAACCTCATCACCAAAAACTTCCCGCGCCGCTCCACCGCCAAAACCTCGCAACCACGCAGATCATCCACATCCACGCCCTCGCACACCAAACTCTTCCCCCACAAAACCTCAGCTCCCAAAAACTCCCGCCCCACAAGAACATCCTCAAGCCCCCGCCTAATTGTCTCAACTTCAGGTAGTTCCGGCATTTTTTAGTTCAATTTTATTGTTCAGCCCCAGCCCCAGCACCAACCCCGGCCCCAGCCCCAGCCCCAGCCCCAACACAAACTCAAATTTCTACTGCTCAATCACCACATCCCCATTCACCTTGCATTGGCAAGCCAAGCGATGCACGCTCGGATCCATGCCCATCGCCTCAAGAGTATCTTTCTCCTTATCAGAAACCTCATTCAAATTCTCCATCCCGCTAACCACACTTATAATACAAGTCCCGCACATCCCATCTTCACATCCGTAAGCAATACTCCAACCCTTGTCCCGAGTAACATCCATCAACTTCGCTCCAGCCTCAACCTCGGCCTCTTCCCCCGTATTTTTAAAAGTAACTTTTGGCATAACATTTTTGTTAAATTATCGTGCGCCAAGTTTAGCACAAATATTAGTTTTGCAAAATTTCGCAAATCCCCGGCAAGCTCGCCCACCTCCACCATAAAATTCCCTTTTGCAAAATCCCGCATCCCAATATACTAAACCCATGAATAAAAAAGTGATTGTGGGCATGAGCGGGGGAGTGGACAGCAGTATGGCGCTCTACCTACTGAAACAACAAGGATACGAGCCGATCGGCGTTTCTCTCAAATATGATGTTTGGGACGATCCGGCCAACGATCTCAAGGAAAATGTTTGCTGTAGCGATGAATCTTTCGAGATTGCCCGCCATGTCTGCGAGAAACTTGGCGTGCCATACCATATTGTAGATAGCAGCGAGAATTTCAAACGCGAGGTGGTGGATTATGTGAAAGGAGAGCTTAGGGCCAAGCGTACACCGAATCCTTGTGTGATTTGTAATCGCGAACTTAAATTTAAGGAACTTTTGGATTTTGCCGATGAACAAGGGGCCGACCATGTCGCCACCGGCCATTACGCCCGCATCATCGATAATCAATTATACAAAGGTAAAGACCCAGACAAAGATCAAACCTACACCCTTTCATTTTTGAAGCGCGAAGACCTTGGCCGAATTCTTTTTCCGCTGGGAGAATACACAAAACCCCAAATACTCCAGATGGCCGTTGATGCCGGTTTTGAATTTTACCAATACCGCAAACAGAGTCAGGATTGGTGTTATGTTAGTGATAAAGCTTTTCAGACATTTTTGGAGAAGGAGATTGGGATTGAACGCGGGGAGATCCGCAGCGTTGAGGGCGAACTTTTGGGGGAACATCAGGGCCTACATTTTTATACGATCGGTCAGCGCAAGGGGATTCCTCTGGAAAATGGGCCGTTTTTTGTAGTCGATATGGATCCCGAAAAAAATGAATTGATAGTTAGCCGCATGGGCAAAAGCCCCGAACTTTTCAAGACTCAAATAAATCTCTCCCCATTCAATCTTTTCGTTGATCCTCCCGAAACCCCCATGCAAGTTCAGGCCAAAATCCGCTACCGCCAGGAGGCAGAGCAAGCAACCCTATACCCCCCAACCCAAAACACCATCAGTCTGGAATTTGACACACCAATCCGCGCCATAACCAAAGGTCAATACGCCGTTTTCTACGATGGTGAAAAAGTTGTCGGAGCGGGGAGGATAGTTTAAAATGACCTCATGCAAAGCACTTGTGAAAAATGCAAAAACAGCTTCGAGGTCAGAGATGAAGACCTTGAGCTTTTAGAAAAACTTAAAGTTCCAATCCCCCGCACCTGCCACGCCTGCCGCATGCAAAATCTT
>JAHIRL010000069.1 GCA_018818755.1 Patescibacteria group bacterium | reverse complement strand
TCTTGATTATATTAAGTTGGAGAAGGATCGTATCCCAAATAAAATGTCTGAGTTATTGCTGGATTATGAGAAGAAAAAATCTTGTTTGTTGGTTGAGATTCCTTTGGAGGAGACGCAAAAGTGGTCTTTGAGTTTTGAGACAGATTTTGATAACTCTTTCTTCCAGGATGCTGATGAGACGCACACAAGAAAACCTCCTGCAACAGCTACTGCCAAGCTTCTCAGAAAACAATTCCTGGATAAATTGCGGGTTGAAATTGAAGAAATACTTATGGGTGAGGTTAAAAAACTTGGTTATTCTCGCTTTGTTGATGATAAGGGGGAGAAATATTCGGTGAATCCTGTTTGTAGGTTTGAGCAGTCTAATGTGATAAAAATCTTTTTGTGCTTGGGATAGGGTAATTAACCAACCTGTTTGACAGTTTTTGGTTTCCTGTTATAATGCTGGCCATATATTTTTTTATTATGAATAAATACTTTGAAGAATTAGCAAATGTTGGATGGAAGGGTGAAGAATGCGGGCGTGATTGTCTGTCTTATAGTGAAAACGAAGATTTTGCTCACGAAAAGTTTAGGGAGATGGGTTTTGAATTGCAAAAACTTGCTAAAAGTAAGGGGCAAGAGCTTGTTATTGATGAAGATCCTTTTGGAAACAGTTATTTAACTTTGGTGGGGGTAGATTCTAAAAGTTTGGTTCTTTGTTCGCATTTGGATAGTGTGCCTGAAGGGGGCAAATATGATGGTGTTTTGGGGGTGGCTTCCGGCTTGGAGGTTTTGCGAAGATTTGTAGAACTTGGGAAAAAGCCGACTTTTTCTCTTCAAATTGTGGCTACTCGTTCTGAGGAAAGTTCGGCAACAAAAAGGGCATGTTTTGGTAGCGCTATGGCAACCGGAAATTTTGATTTGAACATGTTGCCTGAGGTCTTCCATGAAGGGCTGGGGAAATCGATGGTTGAAGTTTTTGAGGATCGTGGGGTTGATAAGGAAGTTTTGGTAGAGTTAGCGAAAGAGCCTTTTATTAAACCGGAAAACATTAGTGCTGTTATTGAACTTCATTCCGAGCAATCCAGTATTTTGGAATCTATGGATGAGCCTTTGGCTGTGATTATTCATGGTATTGGTGGGGCGATTTGTAATAGTATTTCCATTTCTCATAGTGAAGGTGTTTTGGAGAAGCTTGAAGATGCGGCTTGTATTACTACTGTGAGTTTTAGGGGTAGGGCTGATCACTCTGCGGGAACTCCGATGAATGGGGAAAAGGTAAATGGAAATGAGGTGAATTTGAGAAAGGATGCTTTTGTTGGTGCGATGAAATTGGTTCGTGATTTGGAGATAAAAAACTTGGTTTCGATTAATATTCCCGCTGAGGCTATAAATAAGGTTCCGGGTTTGTGTGAGATTAAATATGCTTCTTGTAGTGTTGATGAGGCTGATAAAATGTTGGCAAATATTGTTAAATATAGTGATGGAAACAAATTGGATTTGGGGATTGAATCTGATTATGAATTGAGTTCCAGAATTCCGGGGCTTTATGGGGAATCGAAGGATTTTGATACTTTAAGGATTCGTGAGGAGATTAAGGATTCGGTTATTTCGATAGTTAGTTCTTGTGAGGAAATGGCAGAGGATTTTGCGATTAAAAATGAGGGGAAGGTGCGATCTACGATTCCTACTGTGAAGATTGGAAAGGGGACTGTTGAGCTTGGGGTTGATTTGAGGATGCTTGATAATGAGTTGGGACGGGAATTTATGAATTTGTTTACTGAAAGAATTGGGAAATCGGTTGGTGGTTCTGCTGTTGAGATTAGTTTGGGAGAGGAAAAACTCAGTAAATTTACTCCTTTTGTTGAGGATAAGTTGCAGAATGTTATGAGGAGGATTTATAAGAGTCTTTTTGATGTTTCTCCTGTGGAATTTGGTTTGATGCCTGGGCATGATGCCGCAAAATTTATTCGTGCCGGTGGGAATGGGGGATTTGTTCCCGGGGCGATGATTGCCGTTAGGAGTCTTAACGGAGGAGTGAGCCATAATCCTGATGAGTTGTGTTCTGAAGAGGATATAGAGAAAGGCGATTTGTTTCTTTTTGAGATTGCTAAGGAGATTTGTTATTGAGCTTTGATTGTATCTCTGCCTCCCATAAATGGTCTTAGGACTTCCGGGATTGTTACGCTGCCGTCTGCTTCCTGGTAGTTTTCGATGATGGCTACTATTGGGCGGGTCATGGAGCAAGCTGTGCCGTTTAGGGTGTGGACATATTCTTTTTTGCCTTCTGTTGTGCGGTAGCGGATTTGGGCACGGCGGGCTTGGTAGGCTGTGCAGTTTGAGCAAGATGTTAGTTCGCGGTATTTTTCTTGGGTTGGGATCCAGGTCTCGATGTCGTATTTTTTGGCGGCGGGATTGCCGAGATCTCCGCTGGCGATGTTCATTAGTTGGTAGGGGAGTCCTAGTTCTTGCATTATTTCTTCTTCGATTTCGCGGATGGTTTCGTGTTCTTCTTCGGATTTATCGGGGTGAGAGAAGATAAACATTTCGATTTTGTCGAATTGGTGCACTCGTATTACTCCGGCTGTGTCTTTGCCGTAGGATCCGGCTTCGCGGCGGAAGCAAGGGGAAAAGGCGCAGTATCTTATGGGAAGATCCTTTTCTTCGAGGATTTCCTGATAGTGGAGCATTGTGAGGGGGACTTCGGAGGTGCCCACCAGGTAGAGATCGTCGTCGTCCGGGTTTACATGGTAGATTTCGTTTTTGTCGGCGGGGAAAAATCCGGTAGCGATCATGGCTTCTTCTTTAACTAAAACCGGTGGAACTATTGGTGAAAATCCTTTGGCGATTAGTTTTTGCATTACAAATTGAAGCAGGGCCCATTCCAGCATGGCTCCCTCATTTTTCAGGTAGTAGAAGCGGGCACCGGACATGCGGGTTCCTCTTTCAATGTCGATGATGTCTAGAGTTTTTCCAAGTTCGATGTGGTCTTTTGGTTCGAAATCGAATTTGCGAGGTTCGCCCCATTTTCGAATCACTTCGTTTCCGTCCTCATCTTTGGCAATTGGCACAGAATCTAAAATTGGGTTTGGTACATACATTGCAATAGCTTCGATGTCTTTTTCGATGGCTTCGATATCCGGTTCGATGGCTTTGAGATCTTCTTTTACTTTGGACATTTCTGTAAGTAATTCCTCTTTGTTTTTGGCTTGGGGAATTAGTTTGGAAACTTCGTTCTGGCGGGCACGGAAATTTTCGATTTTTTGCAGAATTTCGTTGCGTTTTTCGATCATCCTAATTAGCTTGTCTATGTCGATATCGGCATTTTTAGCTTTGGCTGAGGCCTTGATTTTTTCGGGATCCTCGAGAATCCATTTTATATCCATCATGGTTTTTTGGGGTTAGGCTTTGGAAACATAGTCTCCAGTTTCTGTGTTTACTATAACTTTTTCGCCTTCTTTGATAAAGAGGGGGACTTTGATAACTGTTCCGGTTTCGATCACCGCTTCTTTACTGCCACCTTGGGCTGTATCTCCTTTTACTCCGGGGACTGTTTCTTTGATTGTAAACTGCATTTTTGGTGGGATTTGGATGGATACCGGTTGGCCGTCGATGTGGAGGGCGTAGCAATCGGTGCCATCGAGAAGCCATTTTTTATTCTCGCCGATGGTGTCTTGGTCCAGGGAAAATTGTTCGTAGCTGTCGTTATCCATAAAGTGGAAACCTGAGTTGTCGGTGTAGAGGAATTGGCATTTTTTGCGTTCTACATCGGCAAGTTCCATGTCTGTGCCGGATTTAATGGTTTCTTCCAGAACTTGGCCGGTTTTGAGATTGCGCATTTTTGTCTTGGTGAAGGCCATTCCTTTGCCCGGATTTACAAATTGGGTGCCGATTACAATCCAGGGTGAGCCTTTGTGATTGATTGCGATACCGTTTACGATGTTTTGTGTTGTTGCCATGCGATTATAAGTTAGAGTTAATGTATTCTTCGATTTTTGCGGCGATTGCCTCTGCATCTACGCCAGCGTTTTTCCAGAGGTCTGCGGGTGCGCCGGAAAGTTCATATTTGCGGGTGCCGATGGTGTGATAGTAATCCACGGCGATGCCACTTTGCAAGAGGTGTGATGCGAGTTGTGATCCGAGGCCGTTATATGGGTTATGGTCTTCGACGGTGATTACTTTTTTGGTTTTTTCGATTGAGTTTATTAGGGTTTGGTCGAATTTTTTGATTGATGAAATCGCGATAACTTCTATTGAGAAATTTGGGTAAAGTTCCTGGAGGATTTCGCGGGCGCGTAGGGCTTGCTCCACAAGTGATCCTGTGGCGGCGATTGTGAGGAAGTCTCCTTCACGCAGAAGGTCACATTTTCCATATTCGTATTGGTATGATTTGTCGTAGAAAGGAGAGCCGTCTTCTTTGGTGATGGCGGCTATCTTGTGGCGGCCCATGCGGACATAGAAATTTCCGTAGTGGGAAGCGATGTAGCGGATCATGCGGTCACATTGGTTGGGGTCGGCGGGTTCTATTGGCATGGTGTGGTAGTGGCCGAGCATGATGCCGGCGTCGTCGATGGCTTGATGGGTTGGGCCGTCTTCGCCAACGGAGAGGCCGCAGTGGGTGGCGACAAGTTTTACATTGCAGTTGTTGATGTCGTTAACGCGGTTTTGGTCTTTTGGTCGGCTGGTTAAAAAGGCTC
>JAHIRL010000068.1 GCA_018818755.1 Patescibacteria group bacterium | reverse complement strand
GGGGAGTATTGCCTTGGTGTTTTTTGTGATGTTGCCGATGATTGCTTCGGGGACGAGTCCGGTGTTGGCGGTTTTGCTTGTGAGTGTGGCGATTATCTTTTTGACTCATGTGTTAATTGCGGGGTTTTCGCGAAAATCCTGGATCGCGATGGCGGGGACTTTTGGGGGAGTGGTGATGGCAAGTGTTTTGGTTTATGTTGTGGGGGCAAGTGTACAAATTGATGGGATGGGGACGGAGGAGGCGCGGATTTTGTTTAGCAGTTATCCGGATTTTGATTTGCGGGGAATTTTGTTTGCGGGGATTGTACTGGGTGCATTGGGTGCTGTGATGGATGTGGCGATTTCGATTGCTTCGGGGTTGGCCGAGGTTAAGGCGCATAAGCCGAATGTAGGGATGGGGGAGTTGTGGAAATCCGGAATGAATATTGGGAAGGATATTATGGGAAGCATGTTGAACACTTTGATTTTTGCTTATATTGGAGCGGTTTTGGTTGAGATTGTTTTGTTTTTTATGGTGGGGGCGGATTTGTCGGAGCTGTTAAATTATGGATTTATTGCTGAAGAAGTTGTGAGATCTTTGGTGGGGTCTTTGGGGCTTTTGGTAACGATTCCATTGACTGCTGTTTTGGGCGGGGTGATAATGGGGAAAAGAAAATAATTTTTAACCCCCTTGTTTCATGGATTATCCGGCTAAATTGAGCTTCAAGCATCAGGCTTCTAGTTCTCGGCTCTGGGCACTTTTGACTATTATTCCGTTGAAGGTCCTTCTTTTGATTCCACACTTTATTGTGCTTGCAGTTGTTTATGTAATCGCGGCTGTTTGCGCTGTTTTGGGTATTTTGGGTGTGCTTTTTTATGGTGAATACCCAAAGTGGTGTGAAAAATGGGTTGTTGGATTTATGAGATGGCAATGGAGATTGCAGGCTTTTGTTTCTTGTTTTACCGATCAATATCCTCCGTTTGAATTGGAGGCCAAAGGATATCCGGCTGAGATGAGTCTTAAGCATGAGAAGGAAAACTCTCGATTGTGGGCTTTGCTTACAATTATTCCTGTAAAATTTGTGATTATCATTCCGCAGATGGTTGTGCTTTTTGTTTTGCAGATTGTTGCGGCAATTTTAACTTTGCTTGGAATGATCGCTACTGTGTTTGTGGGGCAATTTCCAAAGAACTTTGAAGGTTTTATTGTAAAAGCTTATGCTTACCAGTGGAGGTTGAATGCTTATATTTTGTGTCTGACTAAAGAATATCCGCCGCTTGGTTTGGAGGATTAAATTTTGACCTCATTCTTATGGCGCTCACTCTTCCTTGCGAGGGGTGGGCGCTTTTTCAAAAGTGGTCACGTGACCACTTTTTCGAGGTGTACCAATACGGTGCAATTGACGTGCATGTTTAGTTTTCTTTATTATTGATGGTGATCTTTCACATTGGTATGTTCGATGTTCAACAATATATCGTTGGGGCATCGGGCTCCAACGAAAAAACTCAGGAGAGAAAGATGAAAGAATTGCTAAAGAGGAATGGAGAGTGGGTAGGAGTTTTTAGTTTCGTTTTTATTCTAGCGATACTGATGCATTTGCTTCTTTGGAGCCAAGCTCAATGGTGGGGGCACTTGGGGATGTTCTCCACAAATTTAGTAGGTCTTCTACTACTGGAGGTGAGAGTCGTCCGATTATACGGACCGTCGCCGATTACCGACGGAAGCTGGATCAGAATCTGTCTCTTGGGATGGCTTTGGATGGTAATGTACTCCATGATCTTCATTGGGATTTTTATCTCAAATTCGAAGATACTGATGTAGCCCTGAGTTTTTGGCACCTTGGGATTTTTGCCCGGGGTGCCACTTTTTTCAAAAGTGGTCACGTGACCACCGATTTTTGGAAGTGTGCACGTGCACAGTTATTTTTCTATTTTCGCCGCATCAGCCAGGCAAGCACAAACAAAGTGGTGGAGGTGAGTGCTGAGAATAGACAGTAGGTGCAGAGGGCTTCGATCACAAAAAACTGAAGGTAAGTGAAACGGATGGTCATGATTAAGCCGATGAGGGTGAGGGGGAAAAGGAGTTTGAGTGGTCGGTGGAGGCCGCTTTCTTT
>JAHIRL010000162.1 GCA_018818755.1 Patescibacteria group bacterium | reverse complement strand
TGGCTTTTCGTGGCGAAGAGGCGCAGGTTCTGCTTCCGCCCACACGTAGTGTGGAACGGGGTTATAAACTGCTGGAAAACATGGAAATCGGTGGCAAGACCCCCTTAAATGCAGGCTTGACCAAAGGCATTCAGGTGATTAAGAGTGAGCTGAAAAAGGCACCGGAACTGATGCCGATGATGATTGTCATCACCGATGGAAAGGGTAATGTCAGTCTTGCGGATGACAAGAAACCAAAAGCGGAACTGTTTGAAATCGGCGAGAAAATTAGAGAATTCAAGCAGATTAATACGATGGTTATCGATATCGAAAAACAGGGAATGATGCGTTTCGGTATCGCCAAAGAACTGGCAGGAATGATGAACTCGGAATACCGGGCAATGGATGAACTAAATAGTGACAAAATTTTAACTATGGTAGAAAGCATAAGGGGAACAGCATGACACATTATATGAAGAAAAACATGACCTATCCGTTTACCGCCATCATCGGGCAGGAAGCAATGAAATTGGGGTTGATCTTAAATGTTATCGATCCAAAAATCGGCGGGGTATTGGTTTTTGGTGAAAAAGGAACCGGGAAATCGACTGCGGTTCGAGCCATTGCCAATCTGCTTCCGGAAATTGACGTGGTCAAGGATTGTCCGTTCCGATGTGATCCCCATGATCACGGATCATTGTGTGAAAATTGCCGCACCAGGGTGAAAAATGGCGAAACCCTGGAAGTTGTCAAAGATAAGATGCGGGTGGTTGATCTCCCGGTTTCGGCCACTGAAGATCGGGTGGTGGGATCTCTGGATATTGAAGAAGCCATCCAGCATGGCAAGAAAAAGTTTGATCTGGGGGTACTGGCGCAGGCCAACCGGGGCATTCTCTATGTCGATGAGATCAATCTTTTAGATGATCACATTGTCGATTTGCTGCTGGACTCAGCAGCCATGGGGGTGAATACGGTGGAACGGGAAGGCATTTCATTTTCACACCCGGCTCAATTTATTCTGGTCGGAACCATGAACCCGGAAGAGGGTGAACTGCGGCCGCAGCTTTTGGATCGTTTTGGTTTTTCTGTGGATATTAAAGGAATCAAAGATCCGGCGCAGCGAATTGACATCGTTAAAAGACGAGGCGCTTTTGAAGCGGATCCCCATGAATTTCTGCATCGTTATCAGGCGCAGGAAACAGCGCTCAGCGATCAGATTGGTAAAGCCCGAGGGTTGCTACCACAGGTGACCATCGGAGATGAACTGCTGCTGACCAATGCAAAAATCGCCATTGCGCTGGAAGTTGATGGTCACCGTGGTGACTTGACCCTGATGAAAGCGGCACGGGCCATGGCGGCCTTTAAAGGGCATCAGCCAGTTGACCAAGAAGACATTCGGGCAGTAGTTGAAATGGTATTCCTTCATCGACTGAAGTCGCTGCCGTTTGAAAAAACAAAGAATTTTAACATCAATCTGGTCAATTCGATCATTGATGAAGAGGCGGTGTTATTAAATCAGGAAAAGGCAGGCTGAAAATGAAAACCATTATTGCAATTCTATGGCATAAATCAGCCAACCGACTCCGCATGATCACCCCCTATTTAAGAGACCGGGTGAATTTGAAAATTTATTCCGCTGCTGAACTGGGTGACGGCAGGGCAGACCTTGATGCCTTATATCGGGAAATGGACAAAGCTGACGGATTTTTGTTTAATGTCACCGTGTCCGATTCGGTATGGAGTGAGATTGAAGAGTATGCTGCAGCAAAAACCACACCGATTGTCTATGTCGGCGGGGAAGCCATGAGCCATGTAAAAAACAAAGAATCCCTGAAGTATTCGGCTTACTGCAATCAATATTACCATTATAGCGGTAAAGAAAATCTGGTTAATATGATTCTGTATATGGTCACCGAGGTTCTGGGAGAAAGTTATAGCTATAAAGAGCCACTATTTATTCCCTGGGAAGGGATTTTTCATCCCGACACGGAGGAAGTTTTTCAGAGTTCACAGGACTATTTTGCTAGTCGGGGAAAATCGCCTAAAGGCGTGATCGCCGTGATCGCCTCCAGAACGACCTGGCTCAATGAGGATATTGCGGTCGAAAAAGAACTGATTCGGATCATTGAAGCTAAGGGTTACTCGGCATTACCGATCTATACCTATTCCTGGCCGGATGCTGAAATCGGCGCTAAAGGAGTGGAATTTGCGGTGGCGCAGTTCTGCTTTGATCATGCCGGAAAACCAGTGATCGATGCCATGATCCGGATGAGTGGTTTTTTTCTACAATCCAACAATGACGGTAAGCAAAGTAAGCCCAGTTCCATTATGAAGCGCTTGAACTGTCCGATTGCCAAGCCGATTTGCTCGACCTCCATGTCGATTGAAGAATGGGAAGCGAGCAAGGACGGAACCATTGCCGATCTGCCCTGGAGCATTGCCCTTCCTGAACTGGAAGGGGTGATTGAGCCCATTTTTATTGGTGCAGAAGACAGAAGTACCGCGGTTGATATGAGAATCCCATTGGGCAAGCGTTGCGAAAAACTGGTTAGCCGGATGATCAAATGGATTGAGCTGAAAAAGAAAGAAAACAAGGATAAAAAAGTTGTCTTTATTTTAAATAACAATCCTTGTACCTCCACCGAAGCATCAGTGGGGGGTGGGGCCAATCTGGATACTCTGGAAAGTGTGGCTCGGATTTTAAAAACCATGAAGGATCAGGGCTACGATCTGGAAGATATTCCTGAAGATGGCGATACCCTCATTAAAACCATCATGGAGCGAAAGGCGATTTCAGAATTCCGCTGGACAACTGTTAAGGAAATGGTTCAAAAAGGCGGTGTTATTGATTTTGTCTCCAGAGAACAGTATCGACAATGGTTTGAAGAGATCACCGAGGAAGCCCGCAACAATATGATTAAAGGCTGGGGTGAGCCTTTTGGCGAAACTGAAGAGGGCCTGCCGCCGGCTATGGTTTAT
>JAHIRL010000067.1 GCA_018818755.1 Patescibacteria group bacterium | reverse complement strand
TCTGTTTTCGCATGGGCTTCGCAATAAGCAGTATTTTATTTTCAATAAGGAGCACTCCCGCGAGGAGTATGAGAAATATTTTGAGAGTTTGCAGATGGGGCGGGTGGATCAATGGAAGAAATTGCAGGAGGGCTGGGAGAAATATAAACGGGAGAAAGCGGTTTTTCGGGATAATTATCAAACTAATTGTGAGAATTGTGATGGGAATAATTTGCAGAATTCGAAGGACTTGCAGAATTGTTTTTCGTGTAGCGGTTGCGATGAATGCGTGAACGGTTTTCAGATGGATGAGACGGTGAGTTCGGCGGACAACAGCCACATGGGCTACGACAAGTGCGAGCTTTGTTATAATTGCATCGGTTGCAGCGGGATTTCCAATTGTCTGAGTTGTGATTCCTGCTGGCATGGGAATGATTTGGCTTATTGCAATTTGTGCTTTTCTTCGCGGGATTGTTTGGGGTGTGTGGCCATGCGCAATAATCAATATGTGATTTTGAATAAGCAGTATGAGCGGGAGGAATATGAGAAGTTGAGGGCTAAAATTGTGGCGGAGATGCGTGAGTGGGGCGAATTTTTTCCCTGGGAATTGCATCCTTTTGCTTACAATGAGAGTGTGGCGATTGAGTATTTTGAGATGGATCGGGATGAGGTTGAGGGGGCCGGGTTGAAGTGGCGGGAGATTGAGGAGGTTTCTTCGGGTGAGGAAGTGGAGAAAGTTTTGAAGTGTGAGGTGACGGGCCGGCAGTTTAGGTTAACTTCACGCGAAATGGCTTTTTATGAAAAGATGGGAATCCCCTATCCGCGCCGATGCCCCGACCAAAGGCAAAAAGATCGCCAGGCTTTGGCAAACCCCTGGATGATGTGGGAGCGGAAGTGTGATAAATGTGGGGCGATGGTGAAGTCGGCGTTTGAGCCGGGGAGGAGTGAGAAGGTTTATTGTGAGGGGTGTTATTTGGGGGAGGTGTGGTAGGTGAGTATAGACTCAAAATCTATTGACGAATAAGAATTAGCACTCTATCGTGAGGCTTGCTAATATTTTTAATTATGAATACTATGATAGATTATTTAATTTTATTTCTTTCGACTGGCTTATTCGGACTAATTGCTTATAAGTATTTAAGTTTTTTGAATGATAATCAAGGGGGTATTATTGCGTTTTTAACCTTTATACTGGTGTTGACTACAATATTTTATGCTAAACAAACTAAAGATAGTGTTGATATAATGAAGCAGGAAGCTGAGGCAATGAGAAGGCCATATGTTGAAATATCTTCTCCATCCCCGATATTATATAATGTAAGCGGGGAAAGCTTGACTAAGGACTATAAAGGTGGTGACCCCAAAATTAAACATATTCAGTTCAAAACTACGCTTAAAAACTCTGGAACTATTCCCGCAGAACTAATTTCATCTGAAATAAAAATACCTTGCTTAGAAGTTGATGAAATTCAAGATCTTGAAATGAGTGTTTTTCAAAATTCACCGATTCATCTTTTTACGATGAAACTCCTCTTGGTTGAAGACAATTTATTGAAAACGATGGAGAAATTCGATGGAAAATTACAATTTAGCACTAAGATTAAGTATAAAATTCACAATACTGACAAAGTATTTGAGTCACAAACAGATTCTGAATGCTATCTGGCCTCACCTGAAAATGGAAGCATATATAGCTTCAATTGTGACATAATTAAGTCGTTCACAAATTAGTTTTATTCATTATTGAAATATGTCTATAGTTAACAAAAAATAATCATATGAGAAATTATCATTGGAGCAAAAGTGTTTCATCAGATAAAAATGGTGGGAATGCTGTAGCAAGAGTTGTTAATTTTGGAATCAAAGGAGGAGATAGAATAGATGTAGATTTTGGCGAATTTCATGGGGACACTAAAGAGGAAGCTATCGAGAAGGCAGATGAATCAGTCCAAAAATGGATATTAGGAAATGACAAATAGCATTTTCTAATGGGCAAACTTCTGTGATATCCTAGCCCCATGAAAAAAACCTGCCCCCTAACCAACCAAGCCTTCGAGATCACAGACTCCGATCTCGAGTTTTACAAAACCATGGGCGTGCCGGAGCCTACTCTTTCCCCCAATGCCCGCCATCAGCGCCGGACGGCTTTTCGCAATGAGCGCAGCCTTTATCAAAGGACTTGTAGTGCCACCGGGGAGCGGATTATTTCCACCTATCCGCAAAATGCTCCTTTCCCGGTCTATTCCCAGAAATACTGGTGGGGCGACTCTTGGGATGCGCGCGACTATGGGCAGGAATTTGATTTTACCAGACCTTTCTTTGAGCAGTTTAAGGAGCTTATGGCCAAGGTGCCGCGCTTTTCCTGCACCGTAAATAAAAGTGAGAATTGTGAATTCAATAACTTCTGTGAGAGTTCGCGAAATTGCTATCTTTCGCAGAGGCTGGGGAATTCGGAGGATGTCTACTATACCTATCTTTCTATTGAGAGTAAGGACCTTTTCGATTGCTATAATGTTTCGCGCTCGTCGCTTTGTTATGAGGTGATCGATGGGGAGAATTGCTACAATCTGAAATATTCCCAAAATGTAACCAATTGTTCGGACTCGGCTTTTTTGTTTAATTGTCGGGATTGTAGGAATTGTTTAATGTGTGTGAATATGCGCAATGCCGAGTATTGCATTCGCAATCAGAAGGTTTCGCGGGAGGAGTTTGAGGAGGCTGTGCGAGAGGTGGATTATGCGAAGATGCGGGAGGAGTTTATGAAGGCGAAATCGCGGATTGTAGTGCCGGAAATTTGGGGAACCAAGCTGGAGAATGTTAGTGGGAATTATCTGTCTGAGTGCAAGAATGTTTTTGAATCTTTCGATTGTCGGTTTTGTGAGGATATCAAGTATGCTTGGGGGCATATATATGGGGAGAATTCGATGGATACGGATTTTTCCTATCATGTTAAAAATTCCTATGAATTTGTGGCGGGCTCGAAGGATGACAATATTCGCTTTTGTTTCAGCTCTTTTGAGAGTCACGATTTAAACTATTGCATGGACTCCATGAACAGCTCGCACAATCTTTTTGGCTGTATCTCAATGAAACATGGGGAATATTGCATTTTGAACAAGCAGTACAAACGGGAGGAATATGAGGCGATGTTGCCGCGGATAATCGAGCATATGACTAAGACTGGTGAGTGGGGTGAGTTTTTCCCGATAGAGCTATCCCCTTTTGGATATAACGAAACTGTGGCGCATGAATATTTCCCTTTGGATAGGTCCATTGCGCTGGAGCGAGGTTGGGGCTGGAAGGATAAGGACGATGTTGTGCCGGGAGTTTCGGGGATGATTTTGGCTGCGGATTTGCCTGATGTTGCTGAGGTTGGCGAGGAAATTTTAAAAACTGCAATTAAGTGTGAGGTGAGTGGTCGATTGTTTAAGATTGTGCCGAAGGAGTTGGAGTTTTATAAGAAAAATGGTCTGCCTTTGCCGCGATTGCATCCGGACGAGAGGTATAAGAGGCGGGTTGAGCAGAGGGCGCCGAGGGTGCTGTTTGAAAGGAAGTGTGCGAAGTGTGGGAAGGATGTGCGAACTTCGTATGCGGAGGGGCGACTGGAGGCTGTTTATTGTGAGGCTTGCTATCTTAAGGAAGTGTATTAGAATTGAATCATGAAAAATTGTAAAAAATGTGCGGCGGAGTTTGAGGTAACGCAAGAAGATCGAGATTTTCTCAAAAAGCTTTCACCTAAAATTGGGGGTGTTGTTTTTGATATTCCCGAGCCAACCTTGTGCCCGGATTGTCGACGACTGAAGAGGCTTACATGGAGGAACGAGAGGACTATCTACAAAAGAAAATGTGATGGATCCGGGAAGGATATCATCTCAACATTTGCCCCAGATAAGCCCTATAAAGTATATTCAACCGAGTATTGGTTTTCGGACAAGTGGGATGGTTTGGATTATGGGCGAGATTTTGATTTCAGTAGACCTTTTTTTGAGCAGTTTGAGGAATTGATGAAGGAAGCCCCCCTTTTGTGTGGGTCGTTGGCGGGAAATCATAATTCGGATTATACAAATGAGTCGGGGTGGAATAAGAATTGCTACCTTGTTTTTGAGGCGGACTACAATGAAAATTGTTTTTATAGTAACAATATTTATACTTCGCGGGCTCTTTTTGATGTCTATGGATGCAGCCAGTCTGAGCTTTGTTATGATTGTTTGAATTGTCAGAAATCTTATAATTTGATGTTTTCCATAAACTGTAATAATTGTTCGGACTCTTATTTCTTGAAAAATTGCATTGGTTGCAAAAACTGTTTTGGCTGTGTGAATTTAAAGAATAAGGAGAATTATTTTTTGAATGAGAAATGCTCAAAGGAGGAGTTTGAGAAAAAAGTTTCACAGGTTGATTTGCAAACTTATGATGGGATTGTGGCTATGAAAAAGAGTTTTTTGGATTTTGTTAAAAAGTACCCCCACAAATATTGCAATGGGGTGCAAAATGAGGATTCTTCCGGTGATTATCTTTGGAATACGCAGAGATGTGAGAATTGTTTTAATCTTGAAAATGCGCAGGATTGTAAAAACTGTAGCGATGCTCGGAATGTAAAAAATCTTCTTGATGTTACAGCTTTTGGTAGCGAAAATGGGGCTGAATTTTGCTATGAATGTCAGGCCGTGGGCGCTGGATCGAAAAATCTTTGTTTCTGTGATCAGGTTTGGATTGGAGCTTACAATGTTTTTTATTCAAAGTTCTGTGTGAATAATTGCCATGATTTGTTTGGATGTGTTGGGTTGAAGCATCAGAGTTATTGCATTTTGAACAAGAAATATTCTAAGGAAGAGTACGAGGTTCTGCTTGCGAAAATTATTGAGCATATGAGGAAAACCGGTGAATGGGGCGAATTTTTCTCTTCGTCTATCTCAAATTATGCTTACAATGAAAGTATGGCTCAGGCTTATCACCCATTGACTAAGGAGGAGGCTGTGTCAGCTGGATATGCGTGGCGAGATCCGGACCCAAAGGAGTATTTGAAGCAAACTTGTGTGGTTCCGGCAAAGATTGCTGATGTTCCCGATAGTATTGTTGATGAGATTTTGGCCTGCAGAGAATGTGGAAAGAATTATAAAATTGTTGAGGAGGAGTTGAAGTTTTATCGAAGGCAGGGCTTGCCTGTGCCTCTGAAGTGTCCTGATTGTAGGAATTTGGAGAGATTTAAATTGAAAAATCCGCGAGTATTGTGGGATAGGAATTGCGATAAATGCGGCGTGCAGTTGAGATCTACTTTTGAGCCGCAGCGCCCGGAGAAGGTGTATTGTGAGAAGTGTTATTTGGGGGAGGTTTATTAGAAAGTGTGCACGTGCACACTTTTTGCGCATAAACCTAGCCTCGGCGCCGCGGCTAAAAATCTCCTAGTGGTCTTCCTCTTATTACTCGTTTAGATTCTCCATTTTCGCTAAAGTGTTTTTTTATAATTCCAGTAGCATCAATGCTCCCACTGCCATATGCCCCACTTGAGCCATATACATAAAACCCCGTTGAATCTTCAAACACAAATCCGCCTGCGGGTATATCTAAACATTCAAAACCTCTTTGAGCCGCTAAGGCGGCGTGTTCCGCAAGTGATGCCTCGCTATCTTCTCCAAGGACTACATAAATCTTAGTCCGAATATTATCAATTGTTCCTGGTATCTCGAACCATTTTCCGTAACCATATCCATATTTTTCGATAGTGCAACAAGAGCTGTGAGAAATATTGGCTCTATTGTGTCTCAATTGGTCTTGTGAACTTGTTGGAGTATATTTTAAACGCATTTTTTGACTTAATGGTATATTATTTTAAACTAATCATGCAATCATGTCAACTTCTCGAAATTCTGTCTCTGAGGATACTTTTAGTTTGCCCCACTCCCCCCCTTATAGTATTTTTGATTCGGGCATATTAATAAATTCATCTATGAAACTTCGGGACAACCAATGGGGCTTTGATATTAAT
>JAHIRL010000066.1 GCA_018818755.1 Patescibacteria group bacterium | reverse complement strand
TTACGACAAAGAAAAAAAGATCCTAAATCTCTACAGTTGTCTCGGAGTCAGCCAACAATGGTACAACAAATCAAAAATATCCCTCACAGGAAGCTTGGCCGAAGAAGCCTTCAAAACCGGCCGCCCCCTAATTCTCGACAACATCCAAAACTCCCGCAGACACTCAGGCAAAAACCTCCTAAAACAACACAAATTCACCACCTTAATTCTAATCCCCCTAATCCTCCCCGACCACACAATTGGAACAATAAGCCTCTACTCCAGCAACCCCCAAAAATTCCGCTTCATAGAAACCGATTTCCTACAAAACTTCAGCAAACAATGCACCCTCGCCCTCCATGTCAAACAACTTGATAAAAAGGAATAAAAATTGTAGTATTTCAACATGCTAAGAAGATATCTACCCCATAAAGAACACGGGGTTTTAAAAAAGGTCGCAATTTGGTTGCTATTTATTGCAGTCTCTCTGGGGATTTTAGGGATAATTACCATCGCCGGAACCATTGCAATCCTCTCAATCAGCTTGCCCGATGTTGCTGATATCGAAAAAAACTCCCAAGCTCAATCAACCGAAATTTTTGACCGTGAAGGCAACCTTCTCTACACAATCCACGGCGAAGAAAATCGAGAAAAAGTGGAATTTGAAGACATCTCCCCCTACCTTATAGATGCTACTGTTTCCATCGAAGACGATCTTTTTTGGGAACACAAAGGCTTTGACCTTCTGGCCTTCGGCAGAGCCGGCCTATACGAGGTTTTTGGCATCGGCACCCCCCGCGGAGGATCCACAATCACTCAGCAATACATCAAAAACACCTTTCTTTCAAACGAAAGAACCTATACTCGTAAATTAAAAGAGCTCATTTTGGCCATCCGCCTGGAAAGAAGCCTTACAAAACAAGAAATCCTAGCCCTTTATCTTAATAGAATCCCCTACGGAAACAACGCCTATGGAGTAGAAAAAGCCGCAGAAATTTACTTTGGCAAAAATTCAAAAGAGCTAACTCTGGGAGAAAGCGCAATTCTAGCCGCCCTTCCTCAAGGCCCAAGCAGATATAATCCCTTCGGCAACAACAAATATTCCCACCTACTAAAAGAATTTACCGAAGAAGAGCTCAAAAAACGCACAATCGAAAAAGAATCAGACCTATATATCGAAGAATACACCAGAGGTTTAATCGGCCAACATGTAGACCTTGGAAACGGTGAGACCGTCTACATCCAGGGCAGAAGTGATCTAGTATTAAAACGAATGTTCGACCTTGAAACAATCACCATGGAAGAGCGCCAGGAAGCTCTCAACGAAATTCAAACAATTGAGTTTAACGAATATCGCGAAAGCATCACTCATCCCCATTTCGTCCTTTACATCAAACAAATATTGGAAGAACGATACGGAAAAGATGTAGTTGAAGAAGGCGGACTAAAAGTTACAACAACAATTGATCCAAACCTTCAACAATACGCTGAAGAAATCGCTATTGAACATGGAGCCCACAACGAAAGCTCCTTTGGCGCCAACAATCTCGCCATTTTTACAATCAACCCAAAAACCGGAGAAATCTTGGCAATGGTTGGCTCCCGCGACTACTTTGACGAAGAAATCGATGGAAATGTAAATGTTGTTCTTCGCCCAAGGCAACCCGGCTCATCCTTTAAGCCATTTACTTATGCACAAGCCTTTTACCAAGGCTACGCACCCGGCAACATCCTCTACGACATTCCTACAAAAATCGGCCAAGACCAACCGGAAAACTACGACGGCAGTTGGCAGGGCCAAATCTCAATAAGAAAAGCCCTGGGTAACTCTCGAAATATCCCCGCCATCAAAGCCTACTTCCTTGCCGGACAACAAGAACCAATCATCGATCTCGTCGAAAGACTCGGAATAACCAGCCTAAACAAATCTCATAGCTACGGATATCCACTAGCCCTCGGTGCGGGAGAAGTTTCCCTTTTCGAGATGGTAAAAGCTTATAGTGCCTTCGCCACAATGGGACGCTCCCCAAAAATCACCGGAATATTAAAAATCGAAAACGCCAACGGCGATGTTCTGGAAGAATTTGACCCGGAAGCCGCGATCTTCCCTGAGGTTCTCGACCCCCAAATCGCCTATCTAATCACCAATATTCTTTCAGACAAGTCCAACTCTGTCGGCCCAGGACTATTCGTCGAGGGCTTCACAAATGCCGCCAAAACCGGAACCAGTACTAAGGCCAACAAAAAAGAATCGGGAGGCACAGAAGTCCGCCCCAGCGATGCCTGGACAATCGGATACAGCCCTTCCCTGATAACAGGTGTTTGGGTGGGAAACACCGACGGATCCGGCCTCGGCTACAACGCCAACGGCTACGATGCTGCAGCCCCAATTTTTAAAAAGATTATGACAAAAGCTTTCTCAAACTTCGAAGAAGACGAACCTTTTGAAGAACCGGACGGAATCAAACACATCCGCATCAGCAAAACCTCCGGCCTACTCCCCGGCCCATCAACTCCGGAATCAAACATTATAGAAGAAGTTTTCGCCAGTTTCTCAGTTCCAACAGAAGTTGAAAACACCTTCTATACAGTAAAAATAGATAAAATATCCGGAAAAAGAGCCACAACTTTCACCCCAAAAGATGCCACAGAATCAGCCACATACCAAAATTTCAAACCAATCGCCCCGCTACTAAATTGGGAACAGGAAATCATCAATTACTACTCCGGAAAAGAAGAATCATCAACAAACGGAAAAGTCCTTATCGGCATACCTCCACAAGATTTTGACGACATCCATACAGCCGAAACAGCCGCCTCAAGCCCATCAATCACGATCCAAAACCCCAGCTCTCACACAGAAATTCAACAAGGCAGTCTCACGGTTAATATCGAACTTTCCGCCCCAAACGGTGTAGAAGTAGTTGAATACTACCTGGACGACAAAAAAGAATACTTTACCTCAACCGCTCCATACAGAGGATATCTAAACATCTCCAAGTTTTTACAGCCCGGCACCCGCCACCTCATAGTTGCAAAAGTTATCGACAAGCTCGGTTACAGCAACCAATCAGCAATCGAAATTAAGATAGTTGAAGAAGATTAATAAACCACCCCTTGACAAACTCCTGTTTTAAGTGTTATTGTGCAACACTTAGATTTTATTAACAATTGCAACATGACGAATCTTCCAGAAAACGGCAAAGAAAACGACAAAATCGAACCCACCGTGGAATCCATCTCCCCTTCCGCAACAGAAGAAACCGCGGAAATTACCAACGACACCGCCGAATCCGCCATGGAATCTATTGCTCCTTCTATAACAGAAGAATACATTGATAGGTTAATTGAAAAAAACGAATTCGAAAGACTTTCCAACCTAAGAATATCAACGAAAGAAGTAACCGACAGAAAACTAAGGCACAAAATTCGAGACTACATGGACGCCAATGTTTTAAAGATAGATTTTCACGGAAACAGGTCTATAAACAAACAATTATTCCAAATTGCCATGTTCGGAGCAGATACAAGCGCCAGGCTAACTGCCGTTGAAATATTAAAGAAAAGGGCTTTTAAACTAGGGGCGTATATGAAGGAAGAAAAGAGCAACTCAAGCTCAGGCTGGACAACACTGGACCACCCTGATTGCTATTTAAGGAGAATCGTTGAGCCATCCCGAGTAAACCATCCAGAAGAATACCTTAACCAAAAGGTAATCCAAGCCGCCAAAGACGCCCTGGAAGATAACGCCAGGAAGAAAAAGGAAAAAAGAGACGAAAGCCTTGAAAGAGCAAAAAGAATAGAAAAAATAGAACAAGAAAAAGACAGATTTTATTTAAAAATAAGCAAAAAATCTCTAACTCAGAAACGAATGCAGGATCTTCAGAAATGGTTCAGTATCGATGAAGAAATAAGCATAACCGAAATCGATGGTTTCACCTATATTCCCTGCGGTATAAGCCTTTCCTTTGAAGAAATCTTAAATAGAATAGATTTTGCAGGGGTTCCCCTCTCAGCGATACAAATTGATAAAACCATGCCAGAAGGTGGCCTTACCTACACACCTCATGAAGATTTAGACTTGTTGGAAAACTCAAGCAATATTTCTTTTAAAGATTTAGACTTGGACGACCTCCCTCCCCTGAACGAGTTCGCACCAGAGGATGGGGATGAAAAATAAACTCCCCTTTGATAAAACTTCTATTTCTGGTATAATGTAGGGATAAATTTGAATCCCTATGCTTTATACAAAAGAAAAAATCGAAGACCTTCAAAACCGATGGACAACCACCAAAGGGAAAAAACTTATTAAAGTAATCAAGGACAGCAATTGCTACCTAAGCCCCGTGCTATTTCGGGAAAAAATCAAAAACTTCCCCGGAATCAATGACGATGAAGTCGAAGATGGAATAGACCTTAGGGGAATACAGCTATCCGGCTTTGATTTTCGTGTTTCCATCCAGGATGACGACGAAGGCTTTGCCGAAAACCTGGCAATTCTCTCCAACCTTCACCTCGAAGGTGCCATCCTAAAACACTGCACTTTTCAAGATGGAAAGCTTCATGACTGTTACTTCGAACACGCCGAGCTCGAACACTCAAACTTTCAAAACACCAGTCTTTCAAACTGCTTTTTTCAGGAGGCTGATCTAGCAGGAATGGATCTTCACGGAGCAAAACTGATCAATTGCGACTTCAACGATGCAAAAATAAAAGATATCACACTCAGCAGTACAATTGTCGACCAAAAGACCACTTTTGGCCGAGATCTACACTCCGAAAAAGAGGGAAATCATCGTTTTGCCTCAATCGAATACAAGCAAATAAAAGAAATGTACAAAAACTCCTCTCTCCACGACCTCGCCGATCAATACCACTACAAAGAAATGGTCGCCAAGAGAAAAATCGTCGACAGAAAACACCCAAAAAGGTGGCTTAATTTCCTTTTTGGAGACCTTCTTTGCAAATATGGAACATCCTTCAATCGAGTCTTATTCTGGTCCATTATAATAATCATTGCCTGCGCCATCCTCTACACTTCCGACCACAGTCTGCTCTTTCAGAACACAGAAATAGTGCCCTCCTTCTTGGACTCTCTATACTTCAGCATCGTAACCTTCACAACCCTCGGCTACGGAGATTTCCACGCCATTGATGGTATGCGCTATATCGCAGCAATAGAGGCCTTTGTAGGTGCGGCCATGATGTCTCTCTTTACAGTTATCGTTGCCAGAACAATCATCAGGGATTAAAATCCCCCCCGATGAACAAAATTCTTAACAAATTGGAAAAAACCCAAAAACAATTTTGGAATATCTCCAGAGAAGTGGGCATTTTTTTGCACACCCTCATAAAAGAAACCAAGATAAAAAAGATTCTGGAAATAGGAACTTCCAACGGATACAGCGCCATTTGGATGGCAAGTGCTCTCAAGGAAACAGGCGGCCACCTCTACACAATGGAATCTAACAAACGCATCCGCTACCCCCTCGCTCTCCAAAACATCCAAGCCGCAGGCCTCCAAGAACAAATTACCGCAATCCTCGGGCACGCCCCTCAAGATCTCCCCACTCTCCCAAAAACCTTCGACCTAATCTTTCTGGACGCCACAAAACATGAACACCTAAGCTATCTCGAAGCTTTGCTCCCCCGCACACGCAAAGGCTCCATAATCATCACAGACAACGCTCTAAGCCACCAAAAAGAGCTCAGCCCATACCTAAAAGCTGTCCAAACAAACCCAAAACTAAAAACTTCCATCCTAAATATCGGAACGGGCTTGGCCATAAGCCTTAGAGCCTAAATGCTCCCGTACCTGAGCCAGCACCTTCCCCCTGTGGCTACCCTTGTTCTTTTCCTCCGCGCTCATCGCCGCATAAACTTTATCTGCACCATCCATAATAAAACAGGAACTTAAGGGTATTCCCGGCAAAATTGGTGCCAAAATTTCCTGTGAAATCTCACCCCTTGTCTGCCCTTCAAACTCCCCCAACACCCCTCCGTCAAACAAGCATCCGGCACAAACAAACCTGGCCAGCCTGTTCTCCTCCCCTTCCATCCTCCGCAAAAAATACTCCAGCCACTCCTCGTCACTGACAGCCTCGCCAGCTCCCCAGCGTCGCGTCTGCACCCCCAGTTCATCACCCAAGGCTTCCACAAAAATCCCCGAATCTTCACCAAAAGTCATCATCCCCAATTTATTCCCATAGTACGACGCTTTCTTAAAAGCATTTTCTCTAAAGTTTTTCCCATCCTCAACAAAATCCCCATCCTCCACATCCATATCGCCTAAAAACAAAAACTCAAACCCCAGGCCATCCAGCCCCTCGCCTATCTCCCTAAACTTCCCTGGATTTTTTGTTGCTATCAGTAACTTTTGCATAATAATCGATAATCCATCTATCATATTTTTCCTTAACTCCATATTCCAGATTTCCGGTCCCTTTTTCAACAAAAACCCGAACATCCTCTTGCCCTCTCTCAAATTTTATTGCCGAAACCCCCTCGTAATACTCGCAAACCCTATCGCTAAAACTTTCATGAATTAGATTTTTATCAGCGTAAGAAAATTCTCCCTCAAACTCCACAGTAGCCTCACAAATTGTATAAGCCTCCCTCTGAATTTTCCCAAAATTTAAAAAACTATAAACCACCACCCCAAGCACAAAAACAAAAATAACAGCCGGCACTAAGGCAATAATCCATTTAAACCGATCAAACAATTCAATAATCCTCTCTTTTTTCTCATATTTTTCTCGATCTTCCTCAAAAGGCATAGCCTCACCCTCCTCACGCATTTCCCTCACCGCCTCAACAAAAATCTTCGCTGGATCATCACTCCCCTTCGCCCCTTCAAAAGGATCCGGCCTAGCCCCCTGCTCCACCTCCTCAACATCAATCGCAAAATCCCGCCTGTTTATCCGACTACCCAATTCCGACTTAATCCGCAACTTCAAGGGTTCAGACACTTCAATTTCTTCAAGATCCCGCACCCTCGACAAAACACCATTTAACTCTCCAAAATAAACCCCCTGCGGCTGTTCAGTCTCGCCAAACAACAAAAAATGAGCTCTTTTATAAACCCTATAAACCTTCGAACCAATCTTTTCTTCCTCACCACCAATAACAAAAAGAACATCCACATCGGAAAGTTCCTCAAAAAACTTCAACCTTAAAATTTCAGATTCCTCCAAACTCAATTTTCCAAACAATCTTCCCACCTTCTCAACAGCATCAGCCCCCATTTCCGGTTTCCTAACCCCATACATCGCTTCCTGCCGCCCCCTCTTGTTTAAATAGCTCTGCACTCGCGGCCTGGCCAAAGAATAAAGCCACACCAAAAAAGTCACATCTCCGGGAATTCTTTCAATCTGCAACAAAGCATCCAAAAAAGTAAGTTCAAGAATTTTATCTCTCTCCTCCCTGTCATCCACTCTCCTCGAAACATACTTAAACAAAGGAGCAAAAGCCACATCATAAAGATTCAAAAACTTTTCCCTCTCTCCTCCACTAATTTTTTCCAGATACTGCCGCTCAACAAAAAGATCCATATTTGCAATTAAAGGATCTCTTTATCCCACAAATCGCTAGGCTTTGTCAAGTTTTTTCTTTTTCTCCGGAGCGTTTTTTCGTCTGGAAACTTTTTCCGCTTTTATTTTTTCATAAGCATCATAAAAACTCTCACCCACATCACCCAAAAATCCCAAAACAGCCTTTGCCCCCCTCTTAATTCCCGAATCTTCCTTTTTTTCCTCCGTACCGCCCGCTTCCTTCATTTTCTTAAACCCAAAATCAAGCAATTCGTCAAATACTGATTGCAAGTGGGCAAAGATTCTGCCAATGTTTGTGGAAATTTTTTTCATTGTTAGGACTATTTTTCTGTTAGGTCTGATTCTGCTCCCATCTGTTTAGCCAAGCCATCCGTAAGAGCAACCACCCAGGAAGAATCATCCGAAACCGGCGCTTCCTGTTCCACTTTCCCCATTTTTGCATAAGCTTCATCAAGGAGTCGCCCTATCGCCTCGCTCAAGATTGGCAATGTTAAGCTTTTTACTTTTTGACCGTCATCAGCTCCAGCAAATAAACGAAGCGCTTCTACGACATCCGGCAAAGCATAGAAAGATAATGCCTTTGTCAAAGCATCAAACAAAACTTCCCTTGCGCGCTCACTTTCTAAATCTCTTGCAAAACCAAGCACCGCCTGTTTAAAATCCTCGTCCAGAATAAGCACATTTATTACTTCAGTTTTTGACCCCTCAGTCTCCATAATATCACCGTTAAAGGTCTTCTAGGATAGTCGCTAAAAAGACATTTGTCAAGGCCTCTTGGACTACCCACAATTAAATTTGCAAAACACCCTCTTCTCCGTTAAAATCGCCTCCTTTATATTAAAAAATGAATTCAAGCATGGAACCTTTAGAAAACTCATATTATCTAGAGAACCACGAACTGAGCGAAAAAATTCTCACACTATGTCCCGATTCCTCGGAAGAGGAAATTAAAGAAACCTTTATGGCCTGGGGAAGAGAGGTTTTGAAACCCATAATCGAAGACATAATAAAAGATCTTCAAGCAGTACGATGTCGCCATCAATCTGAATCCATAAACTACGCAATAATGGCCTTACAAGAGCAAAAAGTAGTTTATTGTGAAATGAAGAACTTGCCAGAAGTGACTACCTTGAGCCAATTTCTAGCCCTAATGAGACGCATCGATTCAGGCATAGCCGGTAATAATTGGGTACATGTATTTTTCGGAATGAAACACGCAGGATTGTCTGATAAACATGACAACGAACTTTTCCCCGCCATTGAATTTCGGTCAAAACAGGCAACTCGAATTGCAAACAGAAACCTGGACTTTAAGTACATAGACACCCTCCGAGAACAATTTACCCAACAGCAAACAAAAACCGCCATAACCCAATTAAGCAACGAAACAAATCTCAAAACCCTCCATCAATACACTACCGAAGCCCTATATCCTCTAATGTGCTCCGTTTTTCCTCAAGATGGCACTTCAATATGGTGGGAGATCTGCGAAAGCATCAGTCCCCAAAAACTCCCGCGAGAAAACTATGCCCTACAAAAAAAACTGATAGGCCTAAAAGATGAAATCACAAACTACCTCAACTCCATCCCCCCCCAAATAAAACAACACGAACAATTTGGCGATATCAAAAAAGCCCTATTTGAGCAACTCGACTCACTAGATCTCCATTTGTTAAAACTGGAAACCTCAGAAAAAGTAAAAACCGCCTGAAAAATCAGCAAACAACGAAGTTGATTGAATCGACAATCACGCCATCCGCTTTACACCTTTCCACAAATCCATCCAACACTTTTTGTGTTGTTTCCTTGGAAGTCGAAGCACGATTTACTCCCACAAGAATTATTCTATTGTCGCCATTCTCCACTTTTCCTTCTTCGTTTTTTGGTTGCTTCGAAAATAAAGACATCCCCGTCCCCCTCGACAAACCGTACATCACATCACGCAAAAAACCTCTTTTTTCTTGCTGCTTTTCAAACTTACTCAAATCAACAACAATCGTAACCTCTCCCCAAAAATCCGGAACTTCCGGCAAATCATCTTCAAACTCTGGTCCTTTTTCCATTGCAATGCTTGTTAAACTAGCTAAGAGAGAACTTTACCACTATCTCTTAGCTTTGTCAAACAAACTCCTCGCCAGACTCCTCATGTCGTCCACAGGAAACTGAATTTTCATCATCAAACACACCCCTCGCCCAAATCAAACTCCAATCTGAAGCATATAGCTTCCCCGGCCAATCTTCCCGGGAATCTCCTTAGCCCCAAACTCCTCAAACAAAACCTCTTTATCAACAGCCCCATCAATAAAATTCCCCATAAAACAAATCACACCTCCGGGAATAACAAGCTCGCACAATGCCCGCGTAGATTTTTCCCGAACCTCCTCGGACGGCCAACAAACCCCGCACGAATCTCCGCTAAAAACATTCCCCGAAAAAACAAATGGAACCTTAACCCCTCCCAAATCAATTTCCCCAGGACTTGTTATGTCCATTTTTAAATTAGCAATCTTGTCCCCATCGGTCCACGGTTGCGGCAAATATGGTTTCGCCTCAATAATCCCCTTAAGGCTTACCCCCATATATCTTAACTGATCAACCAAACAAACAGTATTTCTTCCTCCGCCAATCTCAAGCGCAAAAGGCACATCCAAAAGTTCTCCCTTCTTTAGTTGAGTCAAATCTCCCCACGGACACTCATCCTGAGAACCACATTCAATCACCTTCTTAAAAAACATTTCCGCCTCCGGGTAAATTCGCCCATCAAGAGCATCCAGATTAAAGTCTTGTTCTCCACCCGTTTCTATTCCCATAAAATAATACTTAGATTATTGCTGAAAAAGAATTTAAACACTCCTCTCAAAAAAGTCAAGACAAACCAGCCACAACAGCCCAAACGCTAAAAACCTTGTTTTTCCCGTTCAGCCATGTAAAATCCACCCCCTGTGCGCTTTAACTATATTTTAAAATGTCCGAAATCCTCAAACATTTAACTAAAATTTGCCGTCGCGAAGCAATCTCTAACGAAAGGCTCGCCGAAATTGGCGAAGCGCTACAAAAAAACGCACCAATAGAGCAATTCATTGATGAACTGTGTGTAGGATTTCAGCTTCGTGTTCTTCGTCAGGTTTTAGGAGCTACAAATTATCACACAGAAAACACAAGTGCCATCTGCGACCTTTTTGGAGATTGTTGCCTTAGGGTCATTATGTACCTTCGTAATGTTGAAATTAAAAAGGATCATCCATGCCCAGAAAACGCACTGGCGTCCTTTGTAAGAAGCTGTGTAAAAAACGCCTTGTTAGACGCATCACGCGCCGGAAAATTTACGGGAGTAAGCATTGGAAGCCGCAAAGACAGGTTTTGCTGGGGCCACCTTGAAGATGTTGAAAAAGCCCTTGAAGGCGCGCACAACCTTGAATATGACGCCCAACTAACCATTACCTCTACAAACAAAAACACCGGAAAACCGATAAAACGCACAGCAACCGTAAAAGAATGGCACAAGGGCCTAGAAAGGGTTTCTGCAAACAGCTTTGGCATGGACCCTCTTCGGGAAAACCGCGCAGAAGAAGACGAGCATGTATGTGGATTAAGCTCCGTCAACCCAAAAAACACTCCTTTTGTTTCGGTAGGAAGCTTTTCTCTACACCAAATTGATGCAGAACAAGTAAGAAAAAGGCTTTTTGAAAAATTCATCAATCTTGTCGAAAAGGCTCTTGAAGAAAACAATTGCTCAGCAAAAGAACATGCAACAGCACCGTATTTTATTCAATACTATTTTTCACTCTCCACTCTTGATCTCAAGCAAATAGGAAAAGCACTTGGGATAAGAGTTTCTATGGTTTCTTTTCGTTTTAAAAGGCTCCTCAAAATAATTACTCCCATCATTCGGAAGAATTTCTCAAAAGAAGAAGTCGCACTCATGGCCAATCATTCCTTTTTTTTCGACGAGCTTTAAACGCAAAGAGAGTTTTATGGACCAGCTAGGAAATAATTGGAATCAGCTTGTTGAAGATGTAAAAAAGGTCTACGGATTGATACCAGTAACGCTTGCATATTCTTAAAAAATATTTTATTTTGACTATTTTCCCCCACTTATGATATAAAATAATAGTATAGATTAAAGGAAAACCTTTAACTCAACAAACATTCAGTTACAAATGCTTACAAAAAATGCCCGCCAAGTGCTAAATTACTTCGCGTACGCTCTAGTAATAGCATTTATAACACTCCTGATTTTGCACACTAGAAATGCCCGTGCAGACATTGACTCCATGCCAGCTCCAGCCAAGCTCAACAATGGAGCAGTAGATTTAGCCGCGGTAACTTCCGGAGATGATGTCCTTATAACCGTTGACGAAGACAATTTAAGGCACATTTTAATAATAGACAAAGCTCAGGCAGTTTGTTCAAACAACACAGATCTTGCCCATATCTATGAATCAGATGCGGACACATGGACCGGCGAATGTTTGGCAACCGATCCAACAGCCTACCCCGGGGCTATCCAGTATTTTGAAATCGATGCAGACA
>JAHIRL010000165.1 GCA_018818755.1 Patescibacteria group bacterium | reverse complement strand
TATATTCATTAATGCGTTCTAAAAGGTTGTTTCCGATCAGTTCGGCCATTGCTGAAACATCATCATTTCTAAAATACGTGTCGAATGCTTCATAATATTTTTTCCGCTCTGAAAATTTCACATTAACGGGCAGATAATTATTCTGCATCAGATCAAGATTAAGGATTAACCGACCGGTACGACCATTTCCGTCGATGAAGGGGTGAATCCCTTCAAATTCTAGATGAAACCGCGCGACTCGCTCGATTGGATGAAGTGTTGACTTCCACTGTTCATTCTTTTTAATCAATTCTTCCATGGATGGCTGTATCTGAACCGGCTGCACCGGCTCGATAAAGGCTCCTGCAATTGAAACCGGTATTCGTCGATAAATCCCCTTATCTTTGGGTCGATTGATTAAAACCAAGGAGTGAATATTTTTAATAACGGCTTCGGATAAAATGGCTTTTTCACTTACCAGGTCTTTAATATATTCAAAGGCGTCCCGATGACCGATGGCTTCCAAATGATCTTTTAAGGGTTTTTGATCAATGGTAAGTCCTTCTAAAACCATGGCAGTTTCTCCAAGCGTTAAGGTATTGCCTTCAATCGCATTGGAGTTATAGGTAAACTGAACCATAAATGATTCGTTGAGTCGTTCTAATTCTCCTTGCGTTAAAGGCCGGCAGGACTGAAGGACGTTATTTTTATTTTCAATTTCTTTTAATAGCTGTTCCATCTTCAATCGATCATCCCTCACTTTCTTAGCATACTTTCTTTGACAACGGTAAAATGTTTAGCTAATGATAACACAATTCACTCTACCTTATCATCTATTTTAAAAAAACCTCCCTTCAGCCTGTTCACCATGCATCAGAATGAGCTTGCCATTGAGATTGAAAAAAAGAGATCCGCTTGAATCTCATTGTAATGTGTTTCCTGTATTTTGTTCCCTCGGGAAACAAGATTATGTTTTTGTATTTCCTGTTTCCTCGGGAAACAGAATCACTGTTCCGGTTCCCAATTATTGCTCTGACTATTTTCTTTTTCTTTAATTATTTCTTTTAATTTGAAATTCTCATTTTCATACAACTCGCATTTTTCCTTTAGCATTAATGCAACTTCTCTGCTTCGACTAAGTTCAATTTCTTTTTCTTTTAGTTTATTCGTTAGCATCACATTTTCTTTAAATAGTTGATTAATATGATTGATTGTTCGGTCTTTCTGAAAGCCTTTATCTCCTGAAGACTCATTTTTCAGGCGTTTTTGATAATTAAGTTCTTCAACTAAAATCCTTAAAGCGTCAGCATTCCCACCAGATATTTCTGAGATCTTTTTAATGCTTGGATTTATATTTTCAACTAAAACCGATACGGTCTTTTTGCTGTCTTCTTCGATCCGTTGCACTCTTGGTTTCATATCTCCGGTATCTCGTCTGATATCTTCACTTTTTTTCAAATTTTTAAAAAACATAAAAATCCCCGTACATAATGCTCCAAAAACGCCGATTAGAGCAATGACTATTCCTAACGAACCGGCATCCATTTTACTTCCACCAATTACCCAAAAACTGATAACTAATGTCAGCATAATTAATGACATACTTATCATGTAATTTTTTATAAAAATTCACCACCTCTCATTTGTTCACACCAAACTTTAAGGCATTTTCTTCTCGGATAAACTATTAAATTGATTATCCTCCTGTTTCCTCGGGAAACAGAATTACATTTCCTGCTCCCATTCTTCTTCATAGTCTTCAGACTGTGCCCCGGCATTTAGTTGATTCAAATGTTCTTCCATCGCCCCGATATGTTCTTTATAGGTATTGTTGATCTTGTCCATGGACAAGTTCAGGCTATGTTTTTTCTGTTCTTCTGCCGGCAGCGCTTCGATCTGTTCCAGGAAACTCTGGTAATGGGACGCCAGATGATCTTTGGTACCTTCAGTAACTTCCAGGCCAAAGCGACTCAAAAACATAATGGTCAAACCGTCGGCTTCAAATTCATGCTGATGTTCACTTATTTCGGAACGAAATGCTTCGACTGTATGATCTAAAAAAGCATGAGACATTTCATGCAGAAAAGTCCCGAGCTTTTGAGTATCCTGAAGTTTTTCATTCAGTCTGATTTCATTGGTAGCTGGCGTATAAGATCCCCGTAATTTGATCGAACGCAAAGCTGTTTCCTCAACCGGGAATCCCTGGTCTTCACAATAACTCCGTAACTGCTCATATAAGGTGGCATGATCCTGAGATACTTCCCCAAAACTCACTAACCGGGGGTATTCGGCTACCGGGCAGTCGGTTTGGGAAATATCAAAAACCGATCCCAGTTTAAACCGCATGACCGATTTTACCTCGATCTCTCCCCGCTTGATCCGCTCCCGATCACTTTTGGTTGCATTAATTAAGGGTGTGGACGTATTTTCCCCATCCCTATAAAAATATGACGCTTTAACCGGTACCAGGATCTTCATACTTTTTTGACCCTTCTGCACCTGATAACCTTTTTCTTTATAAAACTGATAACTGCCCACAAAGGATGCCCGATCATTCTGAGAAAAAATAAGCTGCTGATTTCGGGGACTGTAACGATAAAACTTTGAAGAAAACTCTAAATATTCAGCAATAACCGCCGGATCACGCTTGAATGACTCACCCAGATCAATTATTTTCTGGTTATAGAGATCCATTTCTTTTTTAATATCTTCAGGACTTCGCTTCTCATACTTGGCCATTTACCGATCTCCCATTTCCTTAAGAATACCCATTTGAACCGGTTTTGGTAAAAGTTCCAGTGGCGCTAAATCTTCATCAGCAATCTGTTCGCCGGCGATAATAAATTCCTCCGGAACTTCGACATAAAACCACTCACCATTCTCATTTTTAACAATCGCTTTACCATTCATATAACC
>JAHIRL010000065.1 GCA_018818755.1 Patescibacteria group bacterium | reverse complement strand
GGGAATTTACAGATTGAAGGTGCGACTTGAAGATTTATCTTTCAAATATACTCAACTTGAGGATTACGAGAATTTGAATAAACAGCTTAGAGCTTTTGGAAAAAAACATGATAAAGTGATAAATCGGCTTATTGGTCGTTTGAAGTCTTTTGCGGATGATCGTGATTATCCTGATGTTGAGGTTATGGGTAGAGTAAAAAGTATCTATAGTATTTATAAGAAATTGAAAAAGAAAGGATTAAGTACGGTGGATGATTTGTTTGATATTTTTGCTATTCGTTTAATTTTTCCTTCAAAGTACAAGAATGATGAGGAATTTTTTGATCATCTTTATGCGTTTTTGGGTCTTTTGCATAGTAATTGGCAACCGATTTCTCGAAAATTTAAAGATTATATTGCAGTGCCAAAGCCCAATGGTTATCGAAGTTTGCATACTGTTGTAACCGGACTTTTTTCCGAAGATGAATCTGATGACAGGCCTGTGGAGATTCAGATTAGAAGTGAGGATATGCATACGGAGGCGGAATATGGTTTTGCTTCTCATTGGTTGTATAAACAGCATGGTTCAAATAAGACGGAAGATTCCTTGAAGAGTCAGGTTGATTGGCTCAAGGGTTTTGAAAGGGTGAAAGAGCAGTTGGATGAGGATAGTGCAGTTATGCAGCAGGTTGAGGTGGATGTTTTTAAGGATAGGATTTTTGTTTTGACTCCCAGAGGTGAAGTGAAGGATTTGCCGAGAGGTGCGACTCCTTTGGATTTTGCGTATTTGATTCATTCGGAATTGGGGAATCATTGTATGATGGTGAAAGTTAACGGTGAGGTTGTGTCTTTTGGCTGTGAGCTTCAAAATGGAGATGTCGTTTCGATTATTACCAGGCGTGATGTGACGCCTAAATTGCAGTGGCTTTCTTTGGTTAAGACTCAGCATGCAAAGAATAAAATTAGGTTTTGGTTTAATCAATTGGATAGAGAAAATCATCTTAGGGAGGGGAAACTTTTGATCAATAAGCAGTTGGAAAAGATGCAGATGCCTTCTTTGGATGCGACATATAGTATTTTGAAAAACTTTGGAGGACAAAAATTGACGGTTGTTCAGCGTGAAAATTTAGTTGAGCAAGTGGGAAAGGGTTATAAGGCGTCTATTGATATTATCAGGAATTCTTTTCCGAAAAGTCGTACGAGAAAGGAAAAAATGTTGCCGGTTGAGTACGAAAACTTGAATAAAAAGGAAGTTGATCCTAAGGAGTTAATTGAGAAAATTTTAGTGGGAGGGGAGGATTATTTGCCTTTGAAATTGGGAGCTTGTTGTTCTCCAAATTATGGAGATAGTATTATTGGTTATGTTACGAGAGGTAATAGTGTGACTATTCATAAAAGGGGGTGTAGCGTGATGGATAAGCATGATAAAAAAAGAGTTATTGATGCTAGTTGGAAGGGGGCGCAAAAGAGTGTAGATGTTTTGAAGAAGGGATTTTTTGAAGTTTCTGCGATGCCGAGGCTTGGCTTGATTAGAGATATGAGTTTGATTTTGGCTACCGCTGGAATTGATATCAGTGAGATGTCTACGGAGCTAACTTCGCCGAACAATCATAAATTCTTTTTTGAGGTTACTTATCAAGATGAGGATAAATTTGAGCGAGCTGTTGCGGATATCGAAAAGGTTGATAATGTTATTGGTCTTGTTGTTAAGGAGTTTTAGCTGATGAAGGATTTGAAGGGGAGGCCGGTTTCCGCTTCAATGAGGTTTCTTGTGAAGGATTTTATGTAGAGTTCTTCCTCTTCGGAGAGGGCGATTGATTCAATTTCCGCAAGAGAATGGGATTTTATGAAGTTGAGAAATTTGCGATATTTTTTTGGGATGCGCAGTTGGTTTTCGCGGTAGTCTGGTATTAGACCGGAAATGTTCAGTAGTTTTATGATGTAGCTGATTGAAATTAGACTCGGTTTTTTTGAAATGTGGATTTGATTGAGGGTTTTTTCGATCAAATTAACCAGTCCTTCCAAAATTTGTTGCTCGAAAAGGATGCGCTCTGTTATTTCGGCTATTTGGAGTAAGCTTTCGAGTTTTTGGAATTTGTAATCACGGCTGAGGTTTTCGATTATTTGTACTTCTTGGATAATGGTGCTTTTTGGGCTGAAATAGAGGCTTATGTTGCAGATGTTTAAGGTTTCCAGGTGGCCTTTGAATTTTGAATTTATCCGGCGGGCTCCTTTTGCAACTGCTTTTATTTTTCCCAATTCATCGTTGTATAAAAAAACAAGTTTGTCTTGTTCGGAGATGTTTTTGTGTCCAAGAATTATACAGCGAAAAGTTTGGGATCTCATTTTATTTCATTTATGTGCTCGTGGATCGCAATAAAACTGCTTCCCAGGTTGATTAAAATGGCTACAAATAGTTCGATGATGAAGATTTGTTGGAGATTGTGCATTTCTACATTTAAGTTTTTGCTTACAATTAGCATCATTATAAAACTTAAGATAACTGCAAGTACGGCATAGATTATGCTTTCTATTAAATATGGGAGGCGGATGAAATTGAGTGAGCTTCCGACCATTTTCATTACTTCGATTTCTTTTTTGCGGGTAAAAATTGTGATGTGTAGGGCGTTTAGGATTATTAGTGAACCGCCGATGATAAATGTAATTATTAGCCAATAGAGTACTTGATTGGTGAAGTCACTGACTTTTATAAGGTTTGTGGAAACGCTTTGGAGAATTGCGTTGGTTTTTTGGTCCTCTGCCGCGGATATATTTGAGAGGTAGGCGCTGAATTCCGGTTTTTTGAGGGCTTTTTCGATACCTGCGTGATATTTTGGGTGGCTTGTAATTACGCTGATGCTGGCCGGAAGTGGATTGCCGAGATTGTATTT
>JAHIRL010000064.1 GCA_018818755.1 Patescibacteria group bacterium | reverse complement strand
GCATTTTTGAAATACAAAGTAAAAAAGGTCAAAAACCCAGTGGTTAAATCCTTCTGGCAAAACGAATATGCCAATACTGGAGACCGCGAAAGACAAGAGATGATCCCATACTTCACTTCAAAATTTGGGCCATTCATCACAAATTCCATAATGAGAAATACAATCGGCCAAACCAAATCAGCCTTCAATATTAGAGAAATAATGGACAATCGAAAAATCCTTCTAGTAAAACTCTCAAAAGGAAAAATTGGAGATCTTAACACTCAGTTGCTTGGTCTTGTACTCGTCGCCAGACTACAAATGGCAGCCATGAGTAGGGCTGATATTCCGGAAGAAGACCGCAAAGATTTCTTCCTATATGTAGATGAGTTCCAAAATTTTGCCACAGACAGTTTTTGCTCAATCCTTTCCGAAGCCCGTAAATACCGACTCAATCTAATCATGGCACACCAATACATCAATCAGCTTGTTGTAAGCAAATACGGAAACTCAAGCACCCAAATTCGCGATGCTGTATTTGGTAATGTGGGAACACTATGCTCATTTAAAGTTGGCGCCGATGATGCAGAATACCTAGCAAAAGAATATGCGCCAGAATTAAGTGAACAAGATGTTATTGGAATTTCCAACTACAAAATGTACATGAAACTAAATATTAACAATACGACCTCAAGGCCTTTCTCAGTAAACACAATTTGGGATACCTCAAACCAAAACAAAAAAGTGGCCAAAATAATAAAAGAATATTCAAGATTAAAACACGGACGCAAAAAAGAATTCGTAGACCAGGAAATCCAAACAAGACTCGGAATAGACCTCAACGCTCCATCGGTAGACATCTCCAAAATGCCTGGACAACCCGGACAACAAAGCTAGAATGGGTGCATGGAAGTAAACATTGAACAATCATGGAAACAAGCTCTCCAAGATGAATTTGCAAAGCCTTATTTTCGAGAATTGGCGGAATTTGTCAGATCCGAATATAAAAATAAAACCGTATATCCATCACCAAAAAATATCTTCGCAGCCTTCAACTATTGCCCACTAGACGAGGTCAAGGTTGTAATACTCGGCCAAGACCCTTATCACGGCCCAAAACAAGCCCACGGCCTATGCTTCTCTGTGCCGGAAGGAGTACAAACTCCCCCCTCACTTATCAATATCTACAAAGAAATCCAAGAAAGCCTCGGCGGAATCCATCATAAAGACGGTTACCTTGAAGGCTGGGCTGAACAAGGAGTTTTCCTCCTTAACGCCACTTTAACCGTGGTAGCGCACCGTGCCGGCTCACACCAAAAGAAGGGGTGGGAAACATTCACAGACGCCGTAGTAAAAACAATCTCCGACAAGAGAGAAGGCGTGGTTTTTATGCTCTGGGGCAATTACGCCCGCAGCAAACGAGACCTAATAGATAGCAAAAAACACCTTATTCTCGAAGCCCCGCACCCCTCACCACTTTCCGCCAACAGGGGATTCTTCGGTTGCGGACATTTCAAAAAGGCGAATGAATATTTAAAAGAGCCAATTAAATGGTAGCAGGAGGCAGATTCGAACTGCCGACCTCAGGGTTATGAATCCTGCGCTCTCACCAACTGAGCTACCCTGCCACAGTTTACTACGAAAAACAATTTTGGTTGCGGGGGACGGATTCGAACCGCCGACCTTCGGGTTATGAGCCCGACGAGCTGCCACTGCTCCACCCCGCGTCATTTTTTCGCCAACTAAAGATAATAAAAAAGCACCATTAAGTCAATCGTTCTACTCAAAAAAGAAATTCCACCATTTTTTCAAATTAGACTTCTCGCTATACACAGCATAACCAAGCTCGTCTTCATCACTACCAACAGCCTCCACAAAAACATCCGGAGAAATAATCAAAACCTCTTCACCCGGATTTATTAAACCCAGATTTTGCTTGGCAATTTTATCGATATACTCCTGTGAAGTAAAATAAAGAAAATCCTCAGTCTTCTGCAGATTTTCCACCTCCAAAGCCATGTTTTCAGTCTCAAAGGTTTCAATATATTTATCAATTTGGTAAGTCGTATAAATATTTTTGGTAAGCGAATAAAGCAAATACGCAACAAGCAAAAACTCAATAATTATAATAATTTTTGTCACGCTGGATGTATTTGAAAAATGGGAAGACATGTGCAAAATCTTAACATAGTTTATTTTCCACAACAAATCAGCTAAAATCAAGATATGAACATCGAAAAAGCCGCATCAATTCATTTTGTGGGAATAGGGGGGATTGGAACCTCTAGCATTGCACAAATTCTACAAAAGAAGGGCAAAACAATTAGCGGATCCGACAATGTAAAATCCGATCTAACAGAAAACCTTAAGAAAAAAGGAATCAAAATTTCCTACACCCATGCAATAAAAAACATCCCAAAGGATACTGATTTAATAATCTATTCACCAGCAATCCCAAGCAATAATCCCGAACTCCAAACAAAAATTCCAAGCCTCACATATCCGCAAGCACTAGGGGAATTAACCAAAAGCTATTACACAATAGCCATAGCCGGAACACACGGAAAATCCACCACAACAGCAATGTTAAGCAATATTCTTACAAAATCAAAATTAGACCCAACAGTTGTAATTGGTACAAAAATTCCAGAATTCAATAATGAAAATTTCAGGGTGGGGGAGAGTCAGTATTTGATTATCGAAGCCTGCGAATACAAAAACTCATTTAGCTACCTACACCCAAACATCCTCGTAATCACCAATGTAGAGGCAGACCACCTCGACCACTACAAGACCGAAAAAGCCTATATCCAAGCCTTTAAAAATCTAGCCCAAAAGATTCCAAAAAATGGAGCAATAATCATAAACCCAAAGGACAAAAACACTCTCAAAGCAGTAAAAGGCGCAAAAGCACAGATTATTCCAATAGAAAGAAAAAAAGACCTAACCAGCCTCAAGATACAACTCAAACCAAAAATTCCCGGAGATTTCAACCTGGACAATGCCGCTTTCGCAGCAACCGCAGCCATTCTTCTAAATGTCGATCCAGAAACAATCCAAAAAAGTATCAGTACATACCGCGGAAGCTGGCGAAGATTTGAGATAAAAAAAGTCAAAGGAATTGGTGCAACAATAATCGACGACTACGGACATCACCCCACAGAGATAAAAGCCACACTCAAGGCTATTCGAGAAAAATACGGCAAAAAGAAAGTCCTCTGCATCTATCAGCCTCACCAATACTCCCGCACCAGATTTTTCCTCAAAGATTTTGGAAAATCATTCAAAGATGCTGACCAAGTAATAATCCCCAATATCTACGAAGTCCGTGATAGCAAGGCAGACATCAAAAGTATCAGCCCTGAAGATTTGGTAAAAGAAATAGGCCCCAAAGCCAGCTACGGCCAAGGACTAAAAAACACAGCCGCCTTCATCAAAGAAAACCACAAAAACTACGACATCATCGTAACAATGGGAGCCGGCGACATAGAAAACATCTACAAGATGCTCTAAATTTTTTTCCAAATAGTTCCGTTTGGCCCATCCTCAAGCTCAATTCCCTTTGTTTTAAGCTCATCACGGATTCTATCCGAAGTAGCAAAGTCCTTATTAGCCCTAGCTTGTTCACGCTCAACAATTAAAGCCTCTACATCCACATCCACATCACCGGAATCAGAAGGGAAAATAACCCCAAGCACTTTATCCATATCTTCAAAAACATGCAAAACCTTATCCACATCAACATCGGCAATTTTTGTATTTACCACCTTTACCATATCAAAAACTGCCGCAAGTGCTCCAGAAGTATCAAAATCATTATCCAAAGCCTTCTCGAACTCCTTACGATACCCAGCAAAATCGTCAAATTCACCACTCTCGATTTTCCTCAAGCGCCTCACTAAATCATGGATTCTCGCAAGCCCGGCCTTCGCCTGCTCCAACAACTCATCGCTAAAATTAATAGGATTTCTATAATGAGTCTGCAAAAACATCATCCTCACAACTTGCGGATCATATTTCTTAAAAATATCCTTCAAGGTAAAAAAATTTCCCAAACTCTTACTCATTTTCTCATCATCCACTTGTATAAAACCATTATGTAACCAATATTTCGCAAAAGAATCTGACCCAAAACAGGCCTTACTTTGCGCCACTTCGCACTCATGATGCGGAAACTTCAAATCCAAGCCTCCTCCATGAATATCAAATTTCTCGCCCAAATGCTTCCAAGTCATCGCACTACACTCAATATGCCAACCTGGTCGACCATCTCCCCATTTACTCGCCCAAAAATCATCCTCACCATCTTTCCGCAACTTCCACAAAACAAAGTCATATGGGTTCTTCTTAGCCTCATTCACGGAAACCCTCGCCCCCATTTTTAAATCCTCCAAAATCTGTTTTGAAAATTTCCCATAATCCTCAAATTTCCTAATATCAAAATAAACACCATCATCCAAAACATAGGTATACCCCTTATCCTCAAGCATCTCCACCATCTCCAAAATCTCTGCAATATGATCTGTAGCCCTGGGTTGAATTTCTGGCTTAGCCACGCCCAAAGAAGCATAATCCTCCTCCACACTGGGAATAATCTTTGCCGCCAACTCGCTAACACTTATCCCATCCTCCCTCGCTCGATTTATCATTTTATCGTCAATATCCGTATAGTTTGAAACAAAAGTCACATTGCCCTCCCCGTATTTATATTCAAGATACTTACGAATCACATCAAAGGCCACTGCGCTCCTCCCATGCCCCAAATGAGCATGATCATAGACAGTTGGTCCACAAATATACATAGAAACCTTGCCCTCTTCAATTGGCTCAAAATCAACTCGCTCACACCTGGATGAATCGTAAATTTTCATAATTAAGCTAGGTAAGCCAGACCGGTCAAAGCAAATCGCACCAAAATATCAATTCCAAAAAGAATGATAAGAGGAGATAGATCGATCATTCCAATACGATGAGGAAGCTTTCGCACCAAATTCATCATAGGCTCGGTTGCTCCAAAAACAAACATAGTAAAACGACTAGGCGCAGACATCTGCCCCATCCTAAACCAAGAAATAATCACCCTCATCACAATAAAAATTGTCACAAGATCCCGAAACCAAACCAAAAAGGTAGCTGTAAAATTCAAAAATACAATCTTATCCATAAGAAAAATTTAGATCAAAAGCATTCTAGCAAAAAAAAGCCCCAGCTAAAAATTAAAAAACTAAACCAAACTTTCCCGTTTCTTTCTCACAGAAGAATAATAAAGCCCACCAAAGAATCCAATAGCAATAAGCAAGTTCAAACCGGGCCCTGAATCGCTCACATCCGCCTCCATATCCTCAAAATTATCACCACCACCAAGACCATTCACAACATCAACCGGCTCGGACTCAACAACTACAGGCGCAGGTGCCATAGGAATTGTAGAAACAATATTACTAAAGTGTTCGCTTGTATTTCCATAAACATCCACAGCAATCACCGCAAAATAATATTCAACCCCATTCATTAAATTTGGAATATACCAATCAGTTCCATTCGTATAAGTATCCACAGCATCATAAAGCTCGTTTGGTCCTAATCCATAATAAACACGATAATTCGAAATTTCATTTGCACCCACCACAGGACTCCAAGCCAAAATAACTCTTTGATCCTCCCCTCTAGCCCTCAAACCACTCACATCACTCAAGCCAACATCCACAGGCTCCTGCCCCATAACAGTCAAAGTCACAATCCCACTTGCGGTAGTTTCGTTCTCCAAATCATCATAAATAGTAACATCAATAGGATATTGCCCATCATTCAAAGGTGCAGTCATTTCAACCATATAGTACCCAGCTCCACTATCCACCAAATCGTAAATATTCTGATTCATAAACAATTGACCACTACTAAGCTCACCATCCACATAAACCTTTGCAGTAACAGCATCACCAGAGCCCACGGTAGAACCTGGCTCCAAAACCACACTGGAGATTGCAGAAGCAACAGTATCAATATTAAGCTCCACAGTCTCACTAGCCTGCACAATAGTACCAATCTCGTTTACCTCAGCCGCATAAATCCTATGCAAACCATCCGAAAGGGGATCAGTGGTAAAATCAAATTCACCGGAATTTCCTACCCACAAAGTCACCAAAGGCACTTCATTATCAAAAATAGTTAGGTTGATAGAAGAAGGAGCAGTCCCGCTAATCTGCTGAACACTATTACTATAAGTACCATCAACCGGATTTGTAATTATGATTCCGGAACCAGACACATCTTCAGGATCACCCACCAAAAACAAATACTCTCCAAAAATGGCTTCATTCTCAACATCATAAGCCCGAATAGTATATCGACCATCTTCTAAGAAATTTATAGCAAGACTAAAAGTATGAGTCCCCAAATCATCAGTTGTGAAATCATATTCATTTGGCAAATCAACATAAATCGGATTTCCATCCACCACCTCAAAAGCAATAGTCCCCTCATACTCAGGAACTACTTGATCCAAGATATCATAAACAGCAATATCAAAAGACAATGCAGTATTAGGGTCAGGATAATTTGGCCCATTTTCAAATTTCAAGTAATCAGCCGCCGCAGACTCATCTCGAGCCGCCGCATAAGAAAAATCATCGGGGAATTGCGTACTCTCAACATAAGACCCATCATAATCATAAAAAGCCACCTTGGCACTTCCTGGCAAAATGGTATTACTGGTCAAATCCAAAGCATTTAAAGAAACAATTCCTTCACTTCGAGAATCAACAAGAAAACTCACAAAACCATCATCATCAGTATATTTCCCGGAATAGTCACTAATTACAACATCATCCGAACTTGCCACCAACTTAAGCTCATGACCCCTAACAGGCAAACCGGAAGTATCAAACAAAGAAACAGAGACAATTGCACTTTCATCAACATCAACAATCTGTTCTTCGGGAGTCAAAGAACTATAACCGGAAGCACTTGCAAAATTGGACAAAGCCAACAAAAGCAAGAAACCACACAGTGAAAGAAATAATCTTTTCATATAATTTAATCAAAATATCAAGTTATTATAGCGCAAAAACAGAATTTTTTCAAGAACAAATAAAAATAGCTAACAACCTTACAAGCCCAAGAGTCATAGTAAAAGCTCAAAATATTTGCTACCCTAGCAATGCTTAACAAATATATATGAAACTTTCACTGAAACTCACAGCAATCAGCTTACTAATACTACTAAGCCTGCCATTAAGCGCATCTGCAGAACAATCGACGGAAACGGAAGATACCGGAGGGGAAAACATCTACATCCAAGCACAAATTACTCCGATAGAATCAATTGAAGTTAACAAAAATGTAATACTTGATGGCTCAAAATCATTCGTAACAGAAGACGAACAAAATCCGGCAATCTATGAATGGAATTTTGGTGATGGCAATAAAAATGAGGGCAAAGAAGTGCTACACACCTACAAAACTCCAGGGGCATATACGATCACGCTAAAGGTAAAAGCCG
>JAHIRL010000063.1 GCA_018818755.1 Patescibacteria group bacterium | reverse complement strand
AGGAGTTTGGATTTGGTATGCCGCCGCGAATTTGGGGTAAGAAGAAGGGGGAGACGATTTATTCTATCAACGCTATTGCTTTTGGAGGTTTTGTGAGGATGCTTGGGGAGGATACCCTTGATCCCAAAAAAGCTAAGAATAAAAGGAGCTTTGCCTCAAAATCTATGCGCGACAGGTTTTTGGTGATTATTGCCGGGGTTGTGATGAATTTCTTTTTAGCTTGGTTGCTTTTGACTATTGGGTTTTCCGTGGGGATGCAGCCACTTTATACTGCTGATGATATTTTGCCGGCTATTAAGGATGGAGGAATAGTTGTTCAGGAAGGTTTGGAGATAAAGAATGTGGAGCAGGGGAGCGAGGCTTTGGCTCTGGGTTTTGTTTCGGGAGATATTGTTTATGCTTTGAATGGGAAAGAACTGGATTATAGTGGATTTGCTTTTCTGGAGGATTCTTCGGATGCTGTTTATGGCATTTTGAGAGATGGGAGTTTTGTAACTTTGAGGGTGGAGGGTGTTTCGGAAAATTTGGAAGATATGGGTGTTGAATTTTCTGCACCTGTTGCTTTACCTCGTTTAAGGGTTTTAGAGCTTGAGAACTTTGGGCCTTATTATGATGCTGGTGTTCGGGAGGGGGATTATATTTTATCTGTAAATGGGGAGGAAGTTTTTGTTTCGCAAGATTATGAGCAGGTTCTACTTGCTGAGGGAATTATTGATTTAAGGATTTATCGAAATGGAGAAACTTTGCAACTGCAGTTGGGCTATGGTCTAGAAGATCAAATGGTTATATCTCAGGTTTTTGAGGGGAATCCGGCTTATGAGGCTGGTATTATGGAGGGAGATAAATTGATTTCGATCAATGGTCAGGCTGTTGATTCTTTGGAAGTTTTAGCTGAGTTGATGGCTGGTTTTTCGAGTGGGGAAAATGAATATTTAGTTGAGCGTGGTGGACAAATTATTAGTTATAGCATTAAGCCGGAGGAGGGGATGGTTGGCATTATTGTTACGCCTATGCTTAGTTTTGGAGGAAGTCCGGAAATAAATTTTATCACCAGTGATTTGATTGCCTCGGTTGTGGAAATTAAAGATGAGAAATATCCGATATATAAAGCTCCTCTGGTTGCGATAACCGAGACTTTTAGATTGGCCAAGAAGACTGGGGTTATGTTTGTTGATCTGGTTGCAGGCCTTTTGAATGGGGAAGATGTTCCGGATACTGTGGCTGGTCCTGTGGGGATAGCTCAAATGACTCATGTGTTTGTGCAGGAGGGATTTATTCCTTTGCTACGGTTTATGGCTATTTTATCCCTAAGTTTGGCTGTTATAAATATTTTGCCTTTTCCCGCTTTGGATGGAGGGCGTTTGTTGTTCATCTTTTTGGAGTTTGTTTTGGGTCGACCTGTTAATCCAAAATGGGAGGCCCATATTCACGGGTTGGGATATGTTCTAATATTGCTTTTGATTTTGGTGGTAACATATAGTGATATTGCTCGTTTGATAAGCGGCTGAGGAAGTTTTTATATTGTCAAATTTGTTTAGTTGCAGGTCTAAATGAGAGGAGGGGGGTTTTTCTACTTGCCTGCTTTGTCAAATTTGTATTCTTGAATTATTGCGCTGTGTTGGGGAATGTTTTTTAGTGTAAAAAAATATCTACATCTAGTGGTAGGGGGGGGAGTATTTTCGATATGTGGTGTTGGTGGTCTTTGGTGGTTTACGCCTTGTTGGTGGGGTAAAAACGGGATACAATGATTTCGCTTGAAGGGGTCGAGGGCAAAAAGTTGGCGACCATCGAGCATATAGGGGGTAAAACTATAGGGGGCAAAACTATATTTTTTGACTACTTTTTTCTATGACTAAGAAAGATTTTTGGATCGCCGTGCTTAACAGGCTTAAACCTACAATCAGTAGAGCTCATTTTGTAACTTGGTTCAACAAATCTACCATTTTATCCAATGAAAACGGAACAGTGTTAGTTGGTGTGCCATCAATTTTTTCTTTTGATTGGTTAGCTAAAAAGTATGATCTTAAAATTTCCCAGGCTATCAAAGAATTGGATAAGGGAGTAACTAAAGTGGTTTATGAGGTTCATCCTCGCTTGAGTGAGCTTGATAGCACTGAAGGGGTTGATGTGAAGGCTCTGTTCATGAATGAGGATAAAAAAGTGCGGAAGGTAAGAAATGTTGCGGAGGTTCGGGTTTCTTCCGGGCCTGATCGAGGATATGTAGAGAGTCAGATGCTCAATGGGCGTTATAGTCTTCATAGCTTTGTTGTTGGTCAGGAAAACAGGCTTCCTCATGCGGCTTGTAGTGCTGTTTCCAATCATCCCGGAGGGATTTATAATCCTTTGTATATCTATGGGACTGTGGGCTTAGGAAAGACTCATCTTTTGCAGTCTATTGGGAATGAAATTTTACAGGCTTTTCCAAATAAGGTTGTAAAGTATGTGACAGCGGAAAAATTTGTTACTGAAGTTGTGGAGGCTATTGGTTCGAGAAATATGAAAAGGTTTAAAGATCAGTATAGGAAGGTTGATGTGTTTTTGGTTGATGATGTGCAGTTTTTTGGCAGAAAAAACTCTTCCCAGCAGGAATTTTTCCATACTTTTAATGAGCTTTATGATTCTAACAAGCAGATAGTTTTGACCAGTGATAGGGCACCATCCGATTTGGATGATTTGGATGATAGACTTATTAGTAGGTTTGGAATGGGAATGGTTGTCGAGCTTTTGCCGCCTGAATATGAGACAAGAGTGGCAATCCTTAGTCAGAAATGTGGTGAGTATCAGATGATTCTGGATCCGAAGGTTGTCGATTTTATCGCTATGAATGTTTGCGGAAGTGTAAGGGATCTTGAGGGTGTCCTTAAACAATTAATGGCGGAGGCTCAATTGGCACACAGAGTGCCGACAATTAAGACTGTTGTTGATGTTATAAGAAGACTTAATAAGGCCCAAAAAATTATTGGATATGATGTTGAGAAAAAGGCTAAAGAATTTAGAACAAGGACTGCGGAGGATGTGCAGGATATGGTTGCCAATTATTATGGAGTTGCAGTTGATGCTTTGACCGGAGGTGATAGGCACAAGGAAATAATGGTGCCTCGTCAAATTTGTATGTATCTTATTAAGAATGAGCTAAACGAAAGTTACGAAAAAATTGGTCTTGCTTTTGGTGGACGCAACCACACAACGGTTATGCATGCTTGTAATAAAACTTCAAAAGCTTTGGTGAAAGATATTAAGCTTGTTAAGGATTTAAATTCGATAAAAAGAGAGATGGGCTTGTAATTGCGATAGAATGTTTTAGAATAAGAGTTGTTAAACTAATCTTTTAAATATGTATAGATCAAGGCATGGAAAGGCATACGGAACGATGGATTATGTAATGCCTTTTTTTATTATAATTTGTATTGGGATAATTATTGTTTTGCTGTTTAAGCTCTGGAGTGCTTTTACGAATCCTTATGTTCCGCGTGCGGCTTATATGCACATAGTTGAAGGAAATGCTCAAATGAAGACTTGGGGAACCGATAATTTTTTTAGTTTGAGTTCGGATGCTTTAATTATGCAAGGGGATGAGCTTATGATGAGTGCTGATGGGCTTGCTGTTATTGAATTTTTGGATGGTACTTTGATGAGACTTGATTCCGGTACGGATGTTAGTTTTTTGGAGGTTGATGAAGATGAAGGGATTATAAATTTGTTGCTTGTGGATGGAACAATTTGGATCAATAAAGTCTATAAAGCTTCAGGTAAAGGTACGAAAATAGTTGTTAAAACTACAAATCTTGAAGTTGTTTCTTCTCAGGATAGTATTTTTGAGGTTGAGAATGGCTTTGAGGAAGTTGTTAGAGTGTTTAGTGGAAAAGGAGATGATTTGGAACTTAATATTTTTGACGAAGTGGGGGAGAAAATTGTGGAAACCGAAAATATTGGAGTGGGACAGGAAATTGTCTTTAGCGATATGGTTTTGAAAAATTATTGGGAATTTAAGAGTCCGACGGTTCTGGCGGCTATATCTGATGATTTTAAGGATACGGATTTTTATAAATGGAATAGCATGGAAGATAAAAACCCAAGTGTTTTTGAGCGGGCTGAGTTTGGAACTGGTTTTGTTAGGGTTGAGCCTGAGGAAATTGCTGAGGAGGATCAGATTTTTGAGCCTGAGTTGAAGCCGGTGGGAGAAGATGTTGAAGAGGGGATTGTGGAGGAGCCTGTTGCGGAAGATCCTGTTGTGGAAGAGCCTGTTGCGGAGGAGCCTGTTGCGGAGGAGCCTGTTGCAACTAATATGTCTGTTCCGAAGGTTGTTTCTGTATCTGGAGGGATGGAGACCGATGCGGATGGTTATTTCGTTGTAACTCATAGTCCTGCGGTTATTAAAGGAGAAATTAGTGGTGCGGCAAAAGTTGTTGTGAACACTTATACATTGCAGAAATTTAAATCCGGTGAAAGTTCTTGGACATATTTTGCCAATGCGGATTATGATTTAATGAAGGTGGGGGAAAACACTTATGAAGTTTATGCCATTGATTCTAATGGTAATAGGGGAGAAAGTATTTTTGTGAAGGTAAAATATCAGCCGGCGGTTGTTGAGGAGGAAGTTGCTGAAGAGGAGCCTGCGGAAGAACCTTCTACAGAACCTATTGTAGAAAATAGTTTATAAGTATTTTGCTTTGTTGGCGTTGTGTTCTTCGTTTGTTTTGGCGTAGATGACTTTGCCGGTATCCGGTGTTGTTAGATAAAACCAATAGTCGTTTTGTTCCGGGAACATTGAAGCTTGGATGCTTTCTAAACTTGGGTTAGAGATGGCTGTGGGGGGAAGTCCGAGATTTTTGCGGGTGTTGTAGGGGGAGTCTTTTTGGAGATCTTCAGTGGTGATTGTGCGGTCTTCTTTTAAATAAAGGAGTGTGGCGTCCGCTCCGAGGGCCCAGTTGGAATTGAGGCGTTTCCAGAGGATTGCTGAGACGATCTTGCGATCTTCAAATCCGAAGACCTCTTTTTCGATGATTGAGGCCATTATTATGTAATCGTTGAGAGAGTGCTCTGTGGGGATGTTTTCGATTGAATTAAGCTTTTTCTCAAAGTTGTCCAGGCTTAGGTAAATTAAGTCTTGGGGATTGAAATCGGCTGTTTTTAGAAAATAAGTGTCGGGGAATAGATATCCTTCAAGTGGAGTTGCTGGGCTAAGAAAGTCGTAGTATTCCCAGCCATTAAAGCTATTTATGGCGGAGGTAAATTGGCCCTTTTCGCTTAGTTTCATTTCTGCAAGTTTTTGATCGATGTCTTTTATGCGTAATCCTTCTTGGATGGTTATGACACTTTCCGATTTTTGGGCGTTGCTCAGGGTTTCGGCTATTTCTGCCGCAGTTTGATTTGGGCTTAGTAGAAAGCGGCCGGCAAGGATTTTTGTGTCTAGGTCTTGTTTTTTAAGGTAATAGTTGAAGAAAAAGGGGCTTTTTATTAATCCTGCTTCTTTAAGATCTTTGGTGATTTCTTTTAATACGCGGCCCTCTTTTATGCGAAAAGATACTTCTTCTGTGGAATTTTCGTCAATTGGTGAAAATATGCTCGATTTGTATTGGAAATGGAGGTATCCAGCAATAAGACAAAACAGCCCGATTATTAAGAGTGTTTTTTTCATAGTTAGGCTCCAAGTCCGGGGAAGTTCATATCTCCCATTACATCTTTCATATACTCTGCCCCAATTTGTTGAGATTTTTTGATTGCCTTATTGAAGCCCACTTCCAGGCTTTTCTCAAGTTTTTTCTTATCCTGCATGGATTCATCACTAATTTTAACCTCCATTACTTCTTGTTCTCCGTTAATTATGATCAGTGTACCGTTTTCCTCGGCTTCTATGTGAGTTTTTTTGAGTTTTTTCTTGATCTCTCTGGCCTGTTTTTGCAGTTGATAAAGCTGTTTTGCTTTGTCGAACATAATAAAAGTGTTAGGAAGTTGTGGCTCAATTGTAGCAATAAATAATTTTCTATTGCAAGCTCAGATATTTTCGTCTAAACTTGGCAAGCAATTTAGTTTATGAAGCAAAAAATATGGAAAAAATATCTATAGTACTGCAGAAACGCGACCAATCATTGAAAGCCAAAGAGCTTTTGCTTGCTGATCTTATACCTATTGAATTTTATGGTAGGGGCCTTGAAAATATGTCTTTGCAATGCGATTATCAAACTTTTAGAAGGGCTTATAGAGCTGCTGGAGGAAATACTGTTGTGGAGCTTGATGTTGATGGGAAAAAGATCAATGCGCTTATCCATGAGGTGTCTTTTCACCCTGTGACAGATAGAATTACTCATGTGGATCTTATTAATGTGAGAATGGATGAAGAAATCAATACACAAATACCTTTGGAATTCGTTGGTCAGGCACCTGCTGTTAAGGAGCTAGCTGGTACTTTCACTGCTCATATCAATGAGTTGAATATCAAGTGTTTGCCAAAAGACCTTGTTCACACTTTTGAGGTGGATATTTCTTCTTTGGTGGATTTCCATACCGCTATTCATGTTAAGGACATTGTTGTTCCTGAAGCAATTACAGTTTTGAACGATCCTGAAGACACAGTCGCCAATGTTTCAGCTCCACGAGAGGAGGAGAAGGAAGAAGAGGTTGTACCTGCTGAAGGTGAAGAAGCTACTGCTCCTGAGGGTGAGGAAAAGAAGGCTGAAGAAGGGGACGAGAAATCTGAATAGTGATTTAGTCAAAAATAATTTTTGTGCTAATATCTATATATGAAGAAGATTGTTTTGCTTATTTTTGTTTTGAGTTTGAGTGCTTGTTCACTTCCTTGGTTTGGTGAGGGGGAGGAAATTGCGAGTATGGAGTTTAATTTTAGCAATGGAGCTGTGTCGCCGCCTTATTTTTATGAGGGTAAGCTTTTGATTGAGCCGGATTATGAGGATCGGGCTTTGGTCTTGAATTATCAGGTTACTTATCCCTATAGGAGTGAGGAAACTGTGGAGGAGGATTTTAGTGGTGATGGATTTGTTGGTGGAGAGTTTTTTGATAGGTTTGAGGAAATTGTTGTTGATTTTGTTGATGGAGAGCAGGTTAGCACTTATGGAGCAGAATGTGTTGGGGGTTCTAATATGAAAATTGTGGTGACTCATTTGAATGGAGATTTGGAGGAAGACGATATTTATATGTGTGGGGAGCGGGATGAGCAGACTTCTATGGTTGAAAATTTCTATAATGATGTCCTAAATTTGTTTGAGGAGGATGTTTATTAGGGTGGCTAAATTTTCTCTTTGAATCCTCTGGGTTTTCCGCTAAAATTTCAGGGTCAAATTTTTTAACATATGTGTATGAATTATCCACTTATGGTGATGGGGGTCAGTGTTCTTTCCCTCGTTGTCGCCTTTGTTTTTTCCGTGCTTATTGGAAAAAAGAATGCGGGGAATGATAAGATGAAGGAGATTGCCCAGTCTATTTATGAGGGGGCGATGGCCTTTTTGTTTCGTGAGTACAAGGTTTTGAGTGTTTTTGTAGTTGTACTTGCTGTGATTTTGGCACTTTTCTTAGACAATGCTGAAACTTTGGATGTTAATGAGGGATTGCTGACATCTTTCAGTTTTGTTTATGGTGCTATTAGTAGTGTGCTTGCCGGTTATTTTGGGATGAAAATTGCTACGAGAGCGAATGTTCGTACTGCTCAAGCGGCTAGATCTAGCCTTGGGAATGCTCTTGGAGTGGCCTTCAAATCCGGTGCTGTGATGGGACTTAGCGTTGTGGGGCTTGGATTATTTGGAATCTCTGTACTTTTTTATATTTTCTTTGACCTGATGAAGATTCCTGCTGATGTTTCTATCAATGTTATGACAGGTTTTGGTCTTGGTGCTTCATCTATTGCGCTTTTTGCTCGTGTGGGTGGAGGTATTTTTACCAAGGCGGCTGATGTTGGTGCGGATTTGGTAGGTAAGGTTGAGGCCGGAATTCCGGAGGATGATCCTAGGAATCCTGCTGTTATTGCTGATAATGTGGGTGATAATGTAGGGGATGTTGCCGGAATGGGAGCTGATCTTTTTGAATCTTATGTTGGGAGTTTAGTTTCTGCTATGATCCTTGGATTTATGGCTTTTGAGATGGATGGAGTTTATTTGCCCCTTGTTCTTGCAGGTGCAGGTATTGTTTGTTCTATTTTGGGAACATTTGCTGTGCGTGTGGGAAAAAGTGAGAATATTCACGGAGCGCTTAAGAATGGACTTTGGAGTGCTAGTGCGCTTGTAGTTGTGGCTTCTTACTTTATTATTCAGGCTTTCTTGCCTGCTGATGAGTTTTTGGGAGTTTTCTATGCGATGATTTCTGGATTGGTTGTTGGTGTGGCTATCGGTCTTGTTACTGAATACTACACTTCCGATCATTATGGTCCTGTGAAGAAGATTGCTGATGCATCAAAAACAGGTAGTGCTACAAATATTATTGCGGGGCTTGCACTAGGCTATATGTCTACTGCTATTCCTGTGCTTTTGATTTGTGTGGCGATCTTTGTCGCTCATTATTTTGCCGGACTTTACGGTATTGCCATTAGTGCGGTTGGAATGCTTTCTACTCTGGGTATTTCTCTTGCTATCGATGCTTATGGGCCTGTGGCCGATAATGCCGGTGGTATTGCGGAAATGGCCGGACTTGGTGAGGATATTCGTAAAAAAACTGACGCACTTGATTCTGCCGGAAATACAACGGCGGCTATTGGTAAAGGTTTTGCCATTGGTTCTGCCGCTTTGACTGCTCTTGCGCTTTTCTCTGCTTACTCTGTTTCTGCAGGTTTGGAGAAGATTGATATTATGGAGCCAAGAGTGATTATTGGACTTTTCCTTGGTGGAGTTTTGCCGTTTATTTTCTCTGCATTGACTATGAGTGCGGTTGGACGAGCGGCTTTTGATATGATTGAGGAGGTTCGCAGGCAGTTTAAGGAAATTGATGGACTGATGGAGGGAACAGCTAAAGGAGATACTAAGACTTGTGTGGATATTTCTACTAAAGCTGCGATTCGTGAGATGATTCTTCCTGGTCTTATGGCCGTGATTGTGCCGGTTTTTGTGGGATTTACCTTGGGTTCTACTGCTCTTGGTGGACTTCTTGCAGGTGCGCTTGTGAGTGGAGTGATGTTGGCTATTTCTATGGCAAACAGTGGAGGAGCTTGGGATAATGCTAAGAAATATATTGAGGCTGGAGCGCATGGTGGAAAGGGAAGTGATTGTCATAAGGCGGCTGTAGTGGGTGATACTGTTGGTGATCCTTTCAAGGATACTTCCGGTCCTAGTATAAATATTTTGATTAAGTTGATGACTGTTGTGTCTTTGATTTTTGCGGGATTGTTTACAGCGAATGGAATGTTCTAAAGTTGTTGATGATGATGGGCCCTTGTGAAAGCGAGGGCCTTTTTTTGTGTGTGGGGAGTGGGTGGTTGCAGATGCGAAAAGTAAAAAAGTAAAAATTAATAAAAATAGCGATTTTGCTCATGGCCTAGCCTTTATTTTATGATACATTTGTGGTATAATATGTAGATGTAACAGAACCCATTTTATATGCCACAGGGTGATGACAAAAATCAGAAGCATGATCGCAATGATCATCAGAAAAAGAATCCTGCAAAGAAGGATAATTCCCAATATGCGGCTAAAATGTGGGAGCATATCAATAAAGAAAAAGCTAAAGATAATAGAGATAAGCTAAAAAATAAGGTGAATGGAAATAGATCGCAAAAACCTCCTCAAAAATCGAAAGAAGAAAAGCCTTCAAGGCCTTCAAAACAGGAACCTAAGCCATTACATCAAACTGTGTCACCACAATCCGAAGTTTCTCCGGTAAACCCTTTTGCTCCGGCCAGTGAGAATGTTCAAACTCCAACTGCGCTTCCTACAAATACGCATGAGGAGCAAAGGGCAGAGGATTTAAAAGATATGGAGCCTGGTGATGAGGGAGATGCGGATTTTAGTAATGATCAGTTGTCGGTGAATCCTTTCGCACCGGTTTCGGCACAACAAGATAAACCTTTGAATACTAAACCTTTGGAGAATAAGCCTTTTTCAGCCAAGCCTGTAGTTGAAAAAAAGGAGGAAAAAGCTGAGGAAAAGGGGCATGCGGTGGAAGAGGTTAGTGTGGTTAATGATGTGAAGAAAAAAGAAGATGAGCAGGAAGTGAGTGTTGTTGAGGTGAAAAATGAGCCTGGGAAAGCTGAATCGGGCGAGGATATTGAGGAGTTTAAGGAAGAATTTTGGGATGTGCTTGATGGTGCGGGAATTACTAAGGGAAGAATTGTTGGATTTGTGATTTTTATGATTATTGCTGTGATTGGTGTTTTTTGGTATTTCTCTGGGAATAGTGATGGAGGAGAGGTGAAGGTGAAGGAAGTTAAGGTTGTTGAGGGTGGGACGGAAAAATCGCAGCCAGTGGCTGATGAAAGGGCTTTGGAGTTTTCTTATATGATTGGTTTGGAATATGTTCCGCGAGAATTGATAAATGCTGTTCCCGTTGGATATTATGGAGATACTGCAGGTATTATGACTAGCTTGGAGTTGGGGAGAAGTGCTGATGAAAAGCAGTTTGAATATAAAAAATATGTTTCTTTTTTGAGAAAGTTGGAAAATATTTACAATGTTGAATTGTATAATTATTTAGATCAATCCACGAATAGGAGAGAGGCTTTGGATGATCACATAGCGGAAATGGCGCAGTTGATTGAAACCGGAACTATGCATTATAATTTGATAAATCAGCAATTGCAGGTTTGGGATGGAGAATATGAATATGCGGCAACTCAAAGGCAATTATATGAAGAAGCTTTTTTCAAGGAGCTAAATGAGCTTAAAGGTGAAACTTCTTATGAATATTTGGTCAATTTTATTGAGCATGGGAGCTTCGCTTCGGAGATTAAGGCTTATTATAGCGCTTATACGGTTTTGAAACAAATGTATGCCAATGCAATAAATGCTCTGAATCCTAGATATGATGATATTGTTGCAAACCGTGATGCCCTTGTGAAAGGGGTAAAAGTCTTCGATTTGCCACAGTCGGATATTCGATCCATTATTAGGATAGAAAACTAATAGGTTGATGCTTTTGTGAAATCGCATTATTTGTAGTTTTACAGAAGCTCCTTTTTTGTTATACTTTTTGTGGCTTAAGTATAACAATGAATGCTAGTGATTTACTCAAAATCGAGAGTTATTGTAAGAGGTTTGATGGTGAAAAATTAAATCAAGCTTTTAGTTTTATTGAACAAAAGAAACAGGAGGATCCTTTTGCTTATGGTTTGGCTTTGTCTGTGGTGAACTTTTTGCTTCCTTTGAGGCCCGATGAAGATACGATTATTGCCGCTTTTTTGCATAGTTACTTCTTGTCCGGTGAGTTGGACGAGAATTTTGTTAAAGAAAAATATGGTAGTGATGTCTTTAATATTTTGGCAGGAGTGAAGCGTTTAAATAATACGATGAATTATCGTGAAAATGATAAGGCTTCACAACTGGAGGCTTTGAGAAAGATGTTTTTGACTATGGCTAAGGATATCAGGGTGGTTTTGATTGTTTTGGCTTGCAGATTGTATAGATTGGAACAGATAAAGGATTTTGTGGAAGAATCAGAGAGGGAGTCTTTTGCGAAGGAGACTTTTGATGTTTATGTGCCGATTGCTT
>JAHIRL010000062.1 GCA_018818755.1 Patescibacteria group bacterium | reverse complement strand
CTAAGCGCAGTGTCATCACTATTCATGATGTGGCTTTTAAGCATATGCGCTCGGTTTATAGTCTTAAGCAATATCTTTATCTAAATTGGAGTACAAAATATGCAGTGAGGCACGCGAGTAAAATTATTGTGCCAAGTGAGGCGACAAGGGAGGATCTTGTGAATTTGTTTAATTGTCCGGAGGAGAAAATTGTGGTAATCCCCCACGGATTCAGCAAGCCGCATGTGGAGCGGATTTCTTTTGATGATTGTGAGATTTTCAAACATTATGATCTGGATGAAAATTCAAAATATTTCTTTTTTGTGGGAAGGCTGGAGAGTAAGAAAAATTTGGAGAGGCTTGTTGAGGCTTTTGCGGATTTTGCACGAGAGCATGAGGATTATAAATTGGTATTGGCAGGAATGAGGGGTGTTGGTTTTAAGAAAATTTGGAAGAGGGTTACTGATAATGGGCTTAGAGATAAGGTGATTATGCCGGGATATGTGACTAGCGAGGAAAAGGATTTACTGTTTCGCCACTGTGCGGGATTTGTTTTTCCTTCTTTGTATGAGGGGTTTGGTTTTCCGGTTTTGGATGCTTTTTATTATGGCAAGCCAGTTATCTCTGCGGATACATCTTCGCTGACCGAGGTCTGTGGGAAGGCGGCTTTGTTGGTTAATCCTCTAAAATCTGAGGAAATTTATGTAGCCATGAAAAGGATTGTGGAGGAAGAGGGATTTTCTGAGTTGCTGGTGACTAAGGGGCTGGAGCAGTTGGAAAAATTTTCATGGGAGGAATCGATCAAAAAAACTCTTAAAGTTTTGAATGATGGAAAATAAACAAATTGCGGACATTTTTGAGGAGATGGCTAATATTCTGGAGATTAAGGGCGAGGATTTTTTCAGAGTGAATGCTTATCGTAAAGCATCTTTGAACATTCGGGAGATGAGCGCAGATCTTAAGGATTTGGTACGAAAGGATCCTAAGCATCTGCACGATCTGCCGGGGATTGGAAAAACTCTGGAGGATAAAATTGTGGAGCTGGTGCAGACTGGAAAGCTTAGAGCTTACGAAAAGCTGAGAGAAGGCTTCCCTGCCGGGCTTTTGGAGATGCTAAAACTTCGAGGAATCGGCCCCAAAAAGGTAAAGATGTTTTATTCGGTTTTGAATATTCAAACTATGGCTCAGCTTAAGAAGGCGGCTGAGGATGGAGTAATTGCAGGTCTCAAGGGGATGGGAGAGAAGAGTGAGCGTGAGATTTTGGAAGCTATGCAGGAGCGAGAAAGTTTTTCGGATGATCGGATTTTGATTAGTGTTGCGAAAAGGGAGGCTGTGCAGATTATTGAGTATATGAAGAAGATGAGTGGGATTGATCAGATCAGTTATGCGGGGAGTTTGCGAAGAATAAAAGAAAGTATTGGGGATATTGATATCTTGGTTACGGCCAAGGATCATGCGGAAGTTATGGCGCATTTTCTTAAGTATCCCGGGGTGAATAAGGTGGTGAATGAGGGGCCTACTAAATCGACTGTGTTTTTGGAGATTGGAGTGGATTGTGATTTGCGGGTTGTTGATGATGAAAGTTTTGGGGCGGCGCTTCATTATTTTACGGGGAGCAAGGCGCACAATATTCGGATTCGGGATATTGCCAAGAAAAAGGGGCTTAAGGTTAATGAGTATGGGGTTTTTGATGGAGAGAGGAAGGTTGGTGGTGTGAGCGAGGAGGAGATTTTCGCGGCTGTGGGATTACCTTTTATGCCGCCGGAGTTGAGGGAGGATAATGGCGAGATTGAGTATGGGTTGAAGCATGAAAAATTTCCGAAGCTGATTGAGCTTGGAGATTTGAAGGGTGATCTACATACGCATACCAGTTACAGCGATGGTAAAAATTCAATTGAGGAAATGGCGAGGGCTTATATTGCCGCAGGGATGAAGTATTTTGCGGTTTGTGATCACTCCCCCATTGTGGCTGTGGCCGGATCTATGTCTCGATCGGATATTGAAAGGCAATGGAAAGAAATTGATGAAGTGCAGGGAAAATTGGGGAAAAAGATTAAGATTTTGAAAGGTGTGGAAGTGGATATTTTGAAAGATGGGTCGCTGGATTTTGAGGAGGAGGTCTTGAAGGAATTGGACATGGTGGTGATTAGTGCCCATTTTTTCAGAGATCTAGATTCTGAGCAACAAACCAAAAGACTAATTGCGGCAATAGAAAATCCTTATGCGAAAATCTTGGGTCATCCGACAGCCAGGCTAATAAATAAGCGAGGGCCAATGAATTTTGAGATGGAAAAAATTATTGAAGCCTGCGTGCAAAACAAGGTCTTAATTGAGATCAACAGTAGCCCTGACAGGCTGGATTTGCCCTTTAAATACATCAAGATGGCTAAAGAGAAAGGGGCGCTGTTTTCGATAAATGGGGACTCCCATAGAGTGAGTGATTTAGAAAATCTTGAATTTGGTGTGGGAATTGCGAAAAAAGGCTGGCTGGAAAAGAAGGATTGTGTAAATACATTTAATTTGAAGGATTTGACACTAAAACTTAAGTAAGTATACTGGGTGACAGTATATAATTTAACTTCATTTCAAATGAAAAAATTTATTTCACTAGTAATCGGATTGGCACTAACTATCGGGTTGGCTGGTTGTATTGGTGGTCCTAAGGATGAGAAACAGTCATTTATTGATGCTACTGTTGAGTCTGCATGTTTGATTTTTGAAGAAGGTGATATGTTTAACCCTGAATTGGAAGGAAAAGTAAAAGCTGTATTCCAAAAATACGGATTTGATGTAGAAGATGAAGCGGCTATGGATGAACTTGCCGGAAAATATGAAGACGATGAGGAGGTTGGTTCTGCGATTATGCAGGGTGTTGCCGACTGTACAGAAGGAATTCCAGGTCTTGAAGGTTTGACGGAAGAAGAAGTGGTGATGGATGAAGAGGAAGTGATGGAGGAGGAAGAAGTGATGGAAGAAGAGGAAGTAGTGGGAGAAGAGGAAGTGATGGAAGAAGAGGCTGCTGAGTAGTCCTTGCGAGGAGATTTAATTTAAAGTAAATTTAGGGTGGCCGAAAGGTCACCCTTTTTTTATCCCCATACTTATGAAGGTAGCCTTGGTTCATGATTTTCTGGTTAAGCTTGGAGGAGCGGAAAGAGTGCTTATGGCTTTGATGGAAATGTATCCGAAGGCCGATATTTTTACTTTGATTTATGATGAAGAAAAAGTGGGCGATGTTTTTCCAAAGGAAAAGGTGAAATGTTCATTTTTACAAAAATACCCCAAGTTTCTAAGAAAAAGATATCAGTATCTTTTTGGAGGTGAATAATGGGAGGAGGATCTTATTTAAGTTTTAGTAGGAGTTCAAGTACCAGGTACGCTGACTACGTAACAAAATCACCACAAGAAATATTTAAACAGAAAACAATGAATAATGCTATGAACCCGCATGGAGTAGAGGTAAGAGAATCGAGAGATTCAGCGGAGCATCCCAATAGTTTAGCTATTATTCTTGCGCTTGATGTAACTGGTAGTATG